>CALKXD010000218.1 GCA_938003855.1 uncultured Granulosicoccaceae bacterium
TAGCAACGTCGACAGTGGGTATGGTGATTTCAATGGTGGTCAATGATGTGAATTGCTTGTTTGGGCTATAGGTACAGGATCGGCGTGTATTTACCGGTGATCTCGCAGAGCATGTTTATTTGTGCGTCAGGGATTTTTGCATAAACCATCGGCAGTGCGATGGAGGGTGTTGCTGCGGTGTGTTACAGAGCTTGCCAAATTCCGCATAACCGAGTCTGCTGTAGAAGATCTTTGCTGTCGGGTTAGAGGTATCCAGCCAGGCCGAGTGGCAGCCTGTGCTGCGGCCCTTGGCTTCGGCCCTATTCATCAGCGATCGACCCAGACCTTTTCCACGATGCGCCTGATCTACCCACAGGGTTTTGATAAGCAGCCAGCTGTAAGAAGTGCTGGCGGTCAGGCCACCGGCCAGCGTGTCATTGTGGTCTCTCAGTGCTAACACGATAGACTGGTTTTCGGCCTGTTTAAGGCTGGCTTGCAGCGATGCCAGTAGTTGGTTCTCTATAGCCACGGCGACGGTGTTGTCGGAATCTTCTATGCGAAAAGTCATGCTGGAGTTCCCTCAGGGTAAGACCACGGGTGTTGTCGCAAGTGAGGTGCGCTGGCCGGGTGCTTCTGCCGCCGGCGCGAGGCAAACGGCTGCCCGCAGAACCACATCGGCGATCGGATCTATCCGCCGGTCGCCGTGCTGGTGTCTTCAGGTAAAGGTTACAGCAAAGCTGGATCGCAACGGCCTGCCATCGTTTCGTTCTATGGTCATAGCCGTCACGGTTCCATGCCTGTGTGCAGCAGCTGTACGTGCACGCCCGGTCTGTGAAGGCTGCCGGAGGAATGGTCGGGGTTTAGTTACTGCGATAAACGTTGAAGCGATTCAACGTAAATGTGCCCGTACCCCAGAAGGTCTCAGTGCCAATTTCTATCGCCCCCATGCAGGCGTTATCTGCCATTCGCGGGACACCAAAAGAAGGCCCGTTGAATCGAGACCAGTTGACAAAAGCATTCCAGTCCAGCGTGCCGCTGTTACCCGGTGCCGTGGCGACGAAGGCAACGTATGCCCAGCCGAGTTGCGGGTTGATGTAGACATCCCAGTCCTGCCCACTCAGTGTAACGCGTGTGACCGGCGTGCCAGGTGTGCGAATGGTTGGTACACCGACCCAAACCATCATTTCATACTGTTTGTTGTGTTCTTCGGCTTCGCAACTCGTGTGGAAAAAAGACTCCAGTGCAACATTGCGCTCGACCTGGCCGGTTTCGGAATAATTGTACTCTACATAGTATTGCGGCATGCGATCGACCAGCACCGGTAAGCCGGTTTGTGCGACAGTGCCAGAGCTGTTGTACCTGGTTTTGCGACCGTAATAGACCTGCGGGTAGGACTTTACCGCGTACTCATTGCCCTGGTCGCGAGGTAGCCAGTTATAGTCCCACTTTGCGACATAGTTGCCGGCGTTTCCGGTGAGCTCGACGCACTGCGACCAGTTGTCAGAGAAAACCGCGCCATCGTTCCAGGTGTTGTTCTGCAGCACGTAGTTACCGTAAGGGATTTCAAGCCACGGTATGCAGCTGCGCTGGTTCAGCAGTGGCTGATTGGCGGTGGCGGTGACGCCATTGACCACGACGCAGGTCCGGTTGTTTTCAAAACCAAAACCGGTATTGCCGGCATCGCTGGCGTCGGTCAGGCAGATCGGGTGGCCATTGCTAAAGCCAGGTGTCGCTGCTGCAACCGGGGCCGGTGCATTGCCGGCTGGGATGCTGGTGTTGCTTGCAGCGGTGCTGTTGCCGGTCGTTGAACTCACGACACAGCTGCGCTGATTCTCCCATCCCCAGCCATCGCCGTCACTATCAGATGACAGATGCAAACAGGCTGGCACCGATGTATTGGTGGAATTATTGTCAACAAAATTATTAACAGCAGACTGCGACGTGAACGTGGTGCTGGAGGAAGACCCGTTCAGGTGATAGCTGGCGCACAGCCAGCGCCCGTCAATCAGGTCGCAATCTATCCGGGGGGCTGAGCATTGCTGCTGATAGGATGCTCGGGCCGCGTCGAGCGTGTTAGCGCTGGCGATGCAGCTGCTGTTATCTGTCTGGGTATATCCGGTTACGGGTAAAACCAGCAAAAATACAGTAGCTGCCAGAGTACCGAGCAGGCGTTGTCGCCACATAAGAGGTCAACCAAGTTGAAGGGAAACGCATCTTGGATAACTGTCCGTTCTATTAAATGGAACCAGTTCACAGTTTTTTACACTATGGGAAGCAGTAGCCATTACCAGACTGTAGCGTTGCTCAATCGGCCCTTTTTTGTATCAAATCAGGGTGAAATGTGTACACCGAGTGCAACACCATCGTGACCGGGGTCGGCACCGCCGTCCAGTTTCCCCTGATCAATGCGAATGCCGTGGACAGCGGCAATACCAAAAGTGTGCGCGCTGCGCTGCACGTCGTAGCCCATCTCACGCAGGGGCTCAACGGTGTAGTCGGGAATGCGGTTCATGATATCAATCACATCGCTGGTGCTGGAAAATCGCGGAGCAGATACGGCGTCGCTCATGGTCATGTCGAAATCGATCACATTAAGCAGCGCCTGAAGCACGCCCATGGCGATCTGTGTGCCACCGGGTGCGCCAATGACAATGTGCGGTTCACCGGCTTTGAACACCATCGTGGGACAAACCGAGCTGAAACGGCTCTTACCCGGTGCTATCGAACCGGCGCGACCCGGGCGTGGATCAAAAACCCCCATGCAGCCGTTGTACATGAATCCGAGACCGTCACTGATAACCCCCGACGGCATGCCCAGAGAATGCGTCATCGTGACGCAGTTGCCGGCAGCGTCCACAACGCTGACCTGCGTTGTATCGGGTGGCTCCGGTTTCGACTGTGAGCCCAGCCTTGTCACGCTGAGCTTCTGGTGGTTTTGTATTTTGCCGGCAAGTTCGCTGGCGTATTGCTTGTCGAGCAGTCGCTCCATCGGCACCGTGACAAAAGCCGGGTCACCGACATGGGCGTCTTTGTCGGCGGTGGCGGCTTTCATCGCCTCGCAGACGATGCGAATGTACTCGCTGCTGTTATGGCCATAACCGGCAAGATCAAACGACTCCAGAATGTTCAGCATTTGCAGCAGCATGACACCGCCGCCGGGAGGGTGGTTGGTGTGCAGTTCCAGGCCGCGATAGCGGCCTTGCAGTGGTGCCGCGCGCAGGGTGCGGTAAGCACTAAGATCTTGCCGCGAGAGCAGGCCGCCGTGACTGTGCATGTCCATGGCAATCTGCTCGGCAATTTCGCCCTGGTAAAAGATCTCGGCACCGTGTCTGGCGATGCGTTCGAGCGTTGTGGCGAGGTCGGGGTTTATCACCTGATCGCCAATCTTTTTAACGCTGCCATCGGGCTGAAAATAAATATCGCGACCGGTTTTTGAGTAGCCCAGTCGATCAGTAATTTCAACGCGACCGAAGTCGGCTCCGTGCGTCCACCAGTGATAGACATGTGGACGTACCGCAAAGCCGGTTCTGGCCCGGGCGATGGCCGGTGCGCAGATGTCTGACCATTCCCAGCTGCCGTAGTCTCTGATTGCTTCGGAGTAGGCCAGCAGGCTGCCCGGCGTGGTTATGGCCTGATAGCCGAGATCATTGATGTTGTCGCGCAATACAAAACCGAAACCGTCTCGTGTTTCGCCCTCCAGCCGGTCAAGCCACATATCAGGTGTTGCGGCCATCGGTGTCTTGCCGTGAAAATCGATACAGGTGTGAACGCCTTTGCCGGGCAGGTAAATCTGGCAGCTGCCAAAGCCCGCAATACCACACATCTGCGGGTCGACCACACCTTGTACCAGTGCTGCTGCCATCGCCGCGTCGACGGCGTTACCGCCTTGCATCAGCACCCGTGCGCCGGCTTCTGAGGCTTCGGGCTGGGCGCAAACTATCATTGCATTCGATGACACGATGGCCTTTCCTCTCTTACGCTACGCGGTCAATATAAGCGAGAGCGGTATGAGACTACAACAGTCACAGATGAATCCAACGGCGGGGAAGGCGTAACGGGTTTATTGACTTGCTTGATAAAGACATGGCAAATACCCACTTTGATCAGTGCGCAGACGGCATTGGCTTTCGTGCAGTGACAATCTATGTGGTTTGAGCGGTTGCGACGAAGACCGGCTGCTGTTGCAATAGAACCGTTTATAACACAGACCCCAGGTATGCAGACCAGCAACTATGACCCGTATCAACCAACAGCGGCACCCGACCGACAATGGCTATCTGACAGAAAAAATTCGCAGCCAGTATATTGCTAATGCGGTGGCCGGCGACCTGCTGCCGGAGAACGCTCATAGAATGGCAGCACTGGTATCACTGGATGCCTCCGATAACCCGGCAGAGCCTATTCAGTTCTGGCAATTGTACTCGGTGCTCGGGCAGGACCGTATCGTTAATATCGTGCGTAGTTTTTACCAGAGAGTATTTCATGATGAAAACTGGTTTCAGTCAGTTTTTGCACGCGTCGGCGGGATTAATCACCATGTAAATACGCAATCGGCGATGTGGATCGATGTGATGGGGGGCGGGCCGGCCTACCACGGTGGTGAGTATCGGCTCAGTTTTCACCACACCCACAATGCGATGCAACTGATGAATGATAAAGGCGCTAAGCGCTGGGTGAAGTTAATGGTCGAGACGCTCGATGATAGATCGATTGATATGACGGATGACCCCCGGGTACGGCCAGCTATTAACACTTTTCTATCGCATTTTTTCGCCAAGTACGCCGACGAATTTAATTTCAGTAATACCGCTGTGTTCGGGGAGACTAACGGTGCGGTAAAGCGCAAAATTAATCTGATGAAGTTAACCGACGATGAAATCTCGTCGCTGTCGGTGACCGACTTAAAGCAAGCGCTAAGCACCCGTGGTATTGATGTTGATCTTTATCCGGACAAAGCCGCGCTGGTCAGTAAAGCATTGCGGCTCTAGCGATATCAGTGCCGATGCATTGCACCGCTACGTTTGATGCCGGGTTCTATAAATCCGGTTCTGTCGTACTGGTTAGCCAGAACGGATCTTGACAGGTGTGGGTGCCACTGCAGGCGGCGTCGACGCAGTGGGCCAGGGTGTCAAAATAGATTTGCCGGTTTACCAGACCCGGTGCATAGTGCGCGTACTTTCCGGAGTTTGTCATCAGAACGCCGCCGCCGACAGGGATGACCGGCTCCGTCAGCATGCACCAGCAGGTGTCAGTAATAAACTCGACGCCAAACTGCTCCAACGGTGTCACCAGGTCGGCCTGGTTGGCGGCGGTGTGGATAGCCCGGCCAAGCGTTACATAGAGTTTTGTGTCCGGATGTTTCTGCTTCCCTGCACACAGTGAAGCCAGTGTCTGGCACTCGGTCAGTGAAAAGTGCGGGTTGCCTAGGCACACGGCACTGACGGTGGTGTCGGTGGCTGAATTCAGCTCGTGCCAGCTGCCAAGTAAATCTGTATTGCTGACGCGCAGCGGTGGCGTGTGGTGGGTTCGCATGTGTACATCGGCACTGTCGGCTTCCGGCGTAACGCCGTACAAGTGAAACATGGCACTGGACGATGTGGTCGCAAAAGCGGCACTGAATGCTTTTAAGTTATCGCTGGTGGGTGCTGTTTTGTCGAGCCCGTACACTATGGGTACATCGTTCTCTGCCAGCAGGCCGATATGATAGCCGAGCAATGGCCAGTAGGCATCGCTGCTTTGCAGTGGCGTTTCAACGGCAATTGAGCAGGTCGGCAGACGCCCGGCATCAAGGTGGCAGCCGCTCGATGGCGCACGTCCGGTCAAGGCGATGCAGATATCTATAAAGTCAGCATATTTGAGGGTACGCGCGCCAAGCACACTATTGGCATAGACCACGGCATTTGATTCGGCCCAGACAATCTGCTCACCGCGTGCGGGAGCGGTGTCGAGCAGGTACGGTGCGCAGGTATAGCTGAGTTGCGCGCCCATCTTCATGTAGGCGTCACCCAGTGCGCTGGCCGGTGACCCGAAGTCGGGATCGATACCCTGTTGCCGCCAGCGGCGCTGGTCGACAGAGATAGAGTTCAGAGTGGTTGGCACTCGAACGCGTGCTCCCCACTCGACCAGACGGGTGGCAAACAACAGGCTGGACGGACCATTATAGACGCAACCATCGATATGCGCCTGTGTCACGTCAATAAGTTCGCGAGCGCCTTGTATTTCTGCCATTCGGGTGATTACCTGCATGGCAACCTGCGCTGCTCTACCGTGTTCACCGTTTAACAATGCCTCATCGATCGAGGACATTTTCAATGAATAATTGTTGCGGTGGGTATCGTCCATGGCTGGTGAATGATCAGTGCCGGATGCAACTATCAGCCGTTGTTGATTCAGGGACACCTGTTGACCGTTTTGCAGTTGCTCGAAATCCATTTTATTAAGTTGCAGCACCGGCAGGGATCGCTCAAACATAACGTCCGCGATCACCACACCAAGCGTCAGGATTTCTTCTGGTTCAGAGAATACCAGTGCAGCCGGGGCCTTATTGTTGAGGATCAACTCAAGCAACACACTGCTGCCGGTGCATGACCCCCGGCCACCGGGAATAGCCAGCACTTTGCCTGCGACATTCTGACCTTTCAGTGGATGGTGCTGATCGATAACATCACCGGTGACCGGGCTGACGCCACCCCAGAAACTCAGTGGGATATCTGAGCGCAGTACTGTGCCCTGCGCTGCACCGTCGACCAGACTGCGGCCTGTAAGGGGGGTAATCATAAGGAACAGCCTGCGCGGGTGGTGTTTAACGTTCTATTTATTTGCATGGTGAGGTTCAGTCGGCAAGAGTAGATAACAGTGTTTTAAATTGCCTGACCAGCATGGCATCGGTACCGGCAGAGTCGCTTGCAGCAAAGCCCATCGATACCAGTTGCTGATCGTTCTTCCGCAGGATACTGCACGACGAATGAAATGATCGAATCCCGACTCGCGCGATTGGTTTGACCAGCGCAGGCGAAAGGCCGGCGCCGGCGATAATATTGATTCTGCCCTCGGCCTGTCGGTGCAGCTTTGCCAGTTGATCAATACCGTGTTCAACACTGATTGTGCCGCCGGACGTGAGAACATTATTGAATCCGAGCTCGACGGCCTGCTCCAGCGCCTGTAGTGGGTCCGGTACAGTATCTATAACTCTGTGCAGGGTTTTTTTCATTGTCCCCGCTGTGCGGCACAGAGTGGCCAGTGTGTTGATATCGAGCGTGCCGTCGGCGTTGCTGGCGCCCAGCACAACACCGCTGAGGTCAGTGTGCTGTGCTGTTTCGATATCGCTGCACATGATTTGGAGCTCATCGCCGGTGAAGCAGAAATCCCCCGGTCGTGGGCGAATCAACGCGTATACCGGCATTGGCAGGGATGCCGCTAGTTGCATCAGGCCCAGGCTTGGTGTCAGTCCGCCAAGCGCCAGTGCCGAGCACAATTCTATTCGATCAGCCCCACCGGTCAGGCTGGCTTGCAGCCCGTCGGCGCTATCCACACAGACTTCCAGGGTTGTGGTGCTAACTGCCACGAGCATGCACTGCCGCACCGAGCAGGCCTTGTTCCGGGCCACTAACTGCAGCGTAGAGCAGGGGGGATGCACGACTGACCAGACGGCGACTATTGACTTCGCGGTCCAGCGCGCTGATCAAGCTGTCGTTACCGGCCAAACCGCCACCCACCGGTACCACAGACGGGCCCAGTAGGTTGACCACACTGGCCAGTGCACCACCGACAATGTCGAGCCATACGTCAACGGTCTGCCCGGCCAGGCTGTCGCCCGCCTGCCATGCCTTTAGTATTTCAATGCTGGAGGCGTGGGTCGATGTTATTTGCTGATGCAGCCGTTCGAGACCGCGTGCCCCGCCAAAAACGTCGACGCAATTGTGCTGACCGCAGTTACAGAGCACAGCGGGAAGCGAGTAGCCGGTGCGTACCGTACTGGCCGGACCATGGCCCCACTCACCGGTGCCGCCATCGGGACTTTTGAGCACCCGCCCATCTATAACGACTCCACCGCCGATGCCAGTGCCGAGGATTATTGCCAGTACGACGGGGTGGCTCTGTGCGCCGCCGTAGACGGATTGTGCCAGTGCAAATGCGTCTGCGTCGTTAATCAGGGTAACCCGGCGTCCGAGTGCTTTTTGCAGATCGGTGGCCAGCGCTCTTCCCGACAGGCACGGGATGTTAGCGCAGGTAATGACACCGGTGTCTTGATGAATGACGCCGGCAATCGAAATACTGATGGCAGTACCATCGGCCGGGCTCAGCGCATTTAGCGCACTGCAGAACTTGCTAAAATCAGAGCGCGGTGTGACATCGCGAACGATGCCGGTGATGCGCCCATGCGCGCTGACATCGGCTGCTACGATTTTAGAACCGCCGATGTCAAAGCAGCGCAGGAGTGGAAGTTTGGCATTCATCTGTGGCCGCAGTATATCTGTGTTGGCCGGACTGTGCGATGTTGTCGCTTGTCATCAGCCCGGCGCAGCGGTGGACGGCCGGACGCGGTTAAAATACGTTGATTTATATAGCGAAAATCTATACCGGTTGTATCAGGTGTCAGCGGTTTGTGCCGGTGGTATTCGTGTGGTGGTCATGGCCTGTTTTTCTGCGACGAACGATGCAGGGTTGGCGGCGTGACAGGTAAGCTCAGTCGTTCGCAATCTTTGCAATTGACTGCACGGGCTTAGTCAGCAGACCTGCGCCAAGTGCCGTCACCAGTCTGTCTGCATAGGGGAGTTTTGATACCGGCCCAAACAGCGCGTCTCTTAGCATCGGCATAATCCTGCTGTCTGACTGATAAAACGGCGTCAGCAGATAGCTTGCGACCTGATAGAGTCGAACATGATAGCGACGCGCCTGCGCGTAGCGCTGCAACCGGTGCGTTAAATTATCGGTGGCTGTCGATGACACACTGCCGGACCCGTTGCGACCGGCGGTCAGTGCCGCCGTTAACGCGGCCGCGTCGAGTAATGCCATGTTTACTCCCTGGCCCAGTTGCGGACTGGTCGAGTGCGCAGCATCACCGATAAACACCAGTTTGCGGCGAAACGGTGTTCTCATTGTCTGGTGGGCGTATTTTGCGTGGGTCAGATCATTGAAGCTGCCTAGTTGATCGGTGAGCGGCTGGACCGCCGGCCATTGCCTGTTGACGTCCTGCTTCCAGCGATCAATACCAGCGTGCAGAATTGATTGATAGTCGGTTGATTTAAGACTCCAGAACAACGTCGCTACCTCTGACGGGTTGTCGGGCAGTTGACCGCACGGCAACACACCGACCATTACGCTGGCACCGGCATAGCGTTGCTCGAGGAGATCGCGCGAGAAGTCGGTGCCTTCAAGCTTGACGGTAGCCCACAATGCACCGTAGGCGAGTGCCGTGCGCGGAGGCTGACCTGCCATCGTCGACACCAGTTTTGAGTGGCTGCCGCTGGCATCGACGACCAGATCAAAGCGCTGATCAGATCGCGTGCCCCGTTCATCGAGCAATGAAACAGCACGGAAATCATCATCGTTGGTGCTGTGGTAATACAGACCGCAGATATCGCTGCCGGTTTCAACCGTGATGCCACGTTTCAGCACAGCGCCATAGAGCACATGAAACAAGGACGCGCGATGGATCGCCACGCCGTATAGATTGCCGGCCAGTACGTGGTAGTTGATGTCGAGGACAATTTTCCCGCCCGGTGCCACCCGACCCAGCATACCGCCTATAGTCTGGCCCAACTGCTCGACCCGGGCGCGCAACCCGAGTTGTTCCAGCACGGCCAGTCCAGTGGGTTGCAACATCAGGCCGGAACCGACTGCCTGCGGCTGTTGAAATCGCTCAAACAGTGTGATGTTAAAGCCGACGTCGTGCAGCGCCAGCGCCGCAGACAGTCCCGCGGGCCCGCAACCGACAATCGCAATGTGATTCAGTTCTGACATAGATATCCGGGGGTGTTCAACAGGGTGCCATGCACTGATGTCGATCCAGGGTAAATTGCTATCGGACTATACCGTGTCAGCGTACCGGGAGCCGCCCGGGTGAGACAAGTGACAAGCGAACGCGACGCGGTGTCGATGCGCTATAGCCTGAAAAACAACCACCATCGAGTATCCCCCGGGCAACGGCGGCAAACCTCCCGATGCCTGTGGCCCTCTCGCGCCGCTGCACGCTTCGCCGTGTTTACCTTCGGTTTTATCCCCGCACCGACTCGACTGGAACGTCTACCCCGCAGCGCCATAGCCACCGCGCAACTGAAAAATACCCGTCGCCGGTGACGCAATCGATGTGTGCGTGAGCCATAAAGGCGGTTTATACTGAGCGGGCATTGGCTGGTGGCGACCGCAGGTGCACAACAAGAAGAGTACAACCTCTGGTCGGTTTCATGGATCAGCGCCGCACCAAATACTGTCTTGCATTCGTATGCAATTTTTGTCACGATTAGTCATGAACAATTGAGGAGTCAACAAATATGAACGCTATTTTACGAAGTGCTGTTGTCAGCGCTCTAATGATCGCCGGATCGACAACAGTGTATGCCAACTGTGGAATCAGCAGTGGTCGCGTCAGTATTGTCGGAAATGAGTTTCCGGCCATTCAGACGGTCGCCAAAGGAGCGATGGACTGCGCAGGCGAAGGCATCGAGGTGAAATCCAACCTGACCGCCGATCACCAGAAAATTAACGTCGCCGGTTTGCAGGGCAACCCCGCAGAATACACCAGCGCAATTATTGCCAATTCATCAATTGTTGCCCTGATGAATGAAGATGTTATCCGTCCGCTGGATGATCTGGTTGCCAAACACGGCGCTGACATCCCGAAAAACCAGTTGATCACCATCAATGGCAAGGTCATGGCGGTGGCGTTTATGGCCAATGCCCAGCACCTGACCTACCGCAAGGACGTGCTCGCTGAGCTTGGTATCGAGACCCCCAAAAGCTACGAAGACATGCTCGCTGCTGCCGAGAAAATCCGTGCCGCCGGTAAGTCCGAGTTTCCAATCGGTGGTGCCTACAAGGCCGGCTGGAATCTGGCTCAGGAATTCGTCAACATGTACATCGGTCACGGTGGGCAGTTCTACAAAGAAGGCACAGCAGAGCCTGCACTGAATAATGATAGCGGTATCGCCGCGCTTAACATGATGAAAGAACTCAGTGCTTACATGAACCCCGATTATCTGACACACGATTCCAACGCCACCGGTGCGGAAATGGAAGCCGGCAACGTCATCATGATGAACATGTGGGGTTCGCGTGTCGGCAAACTGCAGGACGATGAAGGCGCACCTGCAGAGATCGCATCCAACATCGAAGTCTCCGGCCCGCTGATGGTTGGTGACAGCGGCACACCGGCGACCACACTGTGGTGGGATGGCTGGACTGTTGCTAAAAACATCTCGGACGCTGATGCCGAGGCAACTTTCCTTGCCATGAAAAACGGCATAAGCCCCGGTATCCTCAACGACGAGACCATGGGCCAGGCGGTATGGATGATCGAAGGTTACACACCGGCACCGGTTAACCAGGGCGTGTTCGATTCAATCAGTTCCGGCGCTGTTGCCTACCCCATGTTGCCTTATCACGGTCTGATGCATACCGCACTTGGAAATGAGCTGGCTGATTTCCTGACCGGTAAGGAAGACGCCGCCAAGACGCTGGCAGACGTCGAAGCAGCTTATGCAACTGCTGCGAAAGAAAAAGGCTTCCTTAACTAGGGAAACGCCGTTGCGGCAGCGTATCCGCTGCCGCATACAAGCACTAGTGGAAATTCCGTTGCGCATTGTTCTGCACGATGCGCATTCACACCTAACCATGGTCGTTGGTATTGAACCCGTCTGGGGCAATGCCGGGGCCACTAGCAGATCAGACCGGTTGCATGAAACATAAAACCTTTTTCTGGTTTATTCTGCCTACCTCACTGGCGATGCTGTTGTTTATCGCGTTACCGATTGTCTCGGTGGTGATGCAGTCGATGTACGCCCCGCACGAGCAAGTGATCGTCGAGGTGGAAAGCTGCGATATATTCGGTTGTAAAAAATCGACTATGGTTGACCAGGACGCCACGCGTGAAATTCGCGAGGCCGAGCCACTGGGTCGCTTTGTCGGTACAGAGATCTATACCAACCGCAATCACCTGGCGACCACTGAAATCGGTCTGGCCTGGCAGCAGGCAACCGGCTTTTCAGAATTTGTCTCTGCCTTGATGAATCTGCCGTTCTATCGTGCTCTGGCATTTACGTTAACATTTACCTTTGTGGTAACCCCGCTGGTATTGATACTGGGCTTTATGATTGCCGTGGCAGTCAACAGCATACCGGCGCCATTGCGCGGTCCCACTATTTTTCTGTCATTGCTGCCGATGATTATCAACACGCTGGTCGGGTCGCTGATTCTTTTCTGGATGGTCGATGCGCGCGGTATTGTCGGTACGTTACTGCAAACCCTGGTCGGTGATCCCAATTTATCGATGAAAGCGTCAACGCCGCTGACCTGGGTGATGCTGATCGTCTATGGTGTCTGGCACGCCGCACCGTTTGCCTTTGTGGTGTACTACGCCGGTTTGCAGACTGTGCCTAAAGACACGCTTGAGTCAGCAATGATGGATGGTGCCAGTCGATGGGAACAGATTCGCTATGTGATCATTCCTCATCTGTTGCCGTTGACAACGTTCATTGCACTGATGCAGTTGATGGATAACTTCCGTGTGTTTGAACCCATCCTCAGCTTTAACGCGTCAGCGCATGCAACATCGCTGTCGTATTTTATCTATGACGACCTTGGCGGCGAGACCCGTTTGTTGTCTTCGGCGGCAGCAACGTCGGTATTGACGATTATTGGTGTGGCGATACTGCTTACCCCGGTGCTGATTCGCACATGGCGCGACTTTGGACGGAAATAAAGCATGAATAACGTTAGCGATCGCCGTTCGCCGGTTTTAAAACTGTTTCTTTGGTCGTTTCTGATCCTATGGCTGATACTTGCAGCGTTCCCGTTTTTCTGGACATTCTGGGGATCGTTTAAAGTTGAGGGGGATTTTTTCTCCAAGGCTGACTGGACCTGGGCTTTATTTGGTCATCTGACTCAGGCCGAAACCGGCGGAGCGTTTACCGGTGACGGCTATCACGGTGCCTGGGTGCAGGAGGAGTTCTGGCGTGCTGCGATAAACACTTTTGTGGTGGTGTTTTTCACCGTGGCAATCTCACTGACCATTGGCACTCTGGCAGGCTATGCGCTGTCTCGCTCTACCTATAACTACGCTTTCTGGTTGTTGATCCTTGCGTTGATTTTCAGGGCTATGCCACCGATAACGCTGGTGTCCGGTTACCTGCTGCCGTTTTATCAATGGAATTTATGGGGGCATCTGCCCACTGCCATTGTGGTGCTGGTCGCGATCAACCAGCCATTCACGTTGTGGATGCTGACGTCGTTCTTTCGCAACATCCCGAAAGATCTCGACGAAAGCGCGATGGTAGACGGCTGTACGCACTTTCAGGCTTTTCGCCATGTGATTATTCCGGTGATGTGGCCCGGGGTGATAACCACCGGTCTGTTTTCATTGCTGCTGGCGTATAACGATTTTGTCGTCACTGCAATGATACTGTCGCAGGATAATCAAACCATGGTGCCTAAGATCGCCAGTTTTCTAGGTACTACCCAGACTAAAGGCAATGTTATGTTTGCGGTGGCGTCGGTGGTCTCGGTGACGGCGCCACTGTTTGTACTGGTGATGTTTTTCCAACGTCAGATCGTAAGCGGACTGACAGCAGGCGCGGTGAAAGGATAATTTAATGGCCGGTATAACACTCAAAAATGTCAACAAGCGCTGGGGCACATTTGTTGGCGTCAAAGATTTTGATCTCGACATAGCAGATCAGGAATTTCTGGTCTTACTGGGTCCGTCCGGGTGCGGTAAAACCACCACCATGCGCATGATCGCCGGGCTGGAAGATGTTACCGAGGGCGAAATCTATATCGGTGATCAATTGGTCAATAACCTCGAGCCCAAGGACCGTGATATTGCCATGGTTTTTCAGTCCTATGGCTTGTACCCGAACATGACCGTGTGGGAGAACATTCGTTTTCCACTGAAAATACGCAAGATCGATCCCGCCACACACGAACAACGCGTGCAGCGTGCGGTTGATATGGTCGAGTTGCAGGAGTTTGTCCATCGGCGGCCGGCTGCATTGTCCGGTGGCCAGCGCCAACGCGTGGCGCTGGCTCGGGCAATCGTGCGTGAGCCGACGGTGTTCCTGATGGACGAGCCTTTGTCCAACCTGGATGCAAAGTTGCGCGTGTCTACTCGTGCGCAAATTAAAAACCTGCAGCACGAACTACAAACCACCATGATCTATGTTACTCACGATCAAATAGAAGCCATGACACTGGCGGATCGTGTGGTGGTGATGAATCAGGGCGTCATGCAGCAGGTGGCCACACCGCGCGAAATTTACGATAACCCCGCCAATACGTTTGTTGCAGGGTTTATGGGTACACCGGCGATGAATCTAATCAACGGCTCGCTCGATAACGGTGTGTTTCGCGCTGACCGCATAGAGATTGGAGGATTAAAACAGCAGCACTCTGGTCCGGTGACGCTGGGTTTTCGGGCCGAGGACGCCGCGCTCAGCCAACAGCCGGCGCAGATTGCTGCACCGGTCTATTCGCTGGAGCTGCTCGGTGAGTCTTCGATGGTCACCATGCGGGCAGGGGGGACGATTGTCGCGATTAAGGCAGATAAAGACTACACAGCTCAAATAGGCGATGGCGTGCATGCGACAATTCCTGCATCGATTTGCCATTTGTTCGACATCGACAGCGGTGAGCGGCTGTCCGGTTAACTAAAATCCGTCGCTGTAACCGACCGGCGCCTGACCCGCATTAGCAGGAACCAACGCGTCCGGGGGGAGTCACATCCGCCAGCAATACCGTGGTCCTGCTGTTGGCTGACGGCGGTCGGGCGATCAACCTCAGGGTTTAAACGTACACCGCGGACGGCAACGACAGCAGGACCGGCGCTGATCTGTCCGGTAGAATAACGCAGCGCGCCGGCCATGGCGACGCACTGACTTGTCGATTTTGGATACCTCCCGTGAGTGAAAACAACCCGCCAGCAAGCGATGATTGCATCGTCGATATAGAGTCCGCCCGTGCTTTTATCGGCACGGCCAGCGCACTGATTTCAAAAGATGGTGAAGCACCATTGCGGCGGCAGACTCTGCCTGCCTACCGGATCGAAAAAACCACGGTTTCCAATCAACGGTTCGAACACTTTGTCAACGACACAGGCTATGTTACCGAGGCTGAAGAAATCGGCTGGTCATTCGCTTTTTTGTCACACCTTCCTTCCCCTGAAAAACATGATCAGCGAGCCGCCGACGCGCAGTGGTGGCGGCAGGTAGAGGGGGCGAACTGGCGCTGCATTAACGGGCCGCAGTCCGAGTCTGACTGGCGGCCTGATCATCCGGTGGTACAGGTATCCAAACGGGACGCTGACGCCTTTGCCAGCTGGGCTGGCGGCCGGTTGCCAACCGAGGCCGAGTGGGAACACGCGGCCCGTGGCGGTCTGGGTGATGTGCGTTTTCCGTGGGGGGATCAGGAGCCGGACGACGATAACTTCCAGCCCTGCAACATCTGGCAGGGGCGGTTTCCGCACCACAACCTGGCACTTGACGGCTACCCGGCAACCGCACCTGTGAAATCGTTCGACCCAAATGGTTACGGGCTTTACAACATGTGTGGAAACGTATGGGAATGGACTGCGTCCCCCTTTAAATTGCGTTCACTAAGTGCACGGGCCAGAAAAAAAGAACGATCCTCGAAAAACTATTTCACCATGAAAGGCGGCTCTTTTATGTGTCATAAGAGTTACTGCTTTCGCTACCGGATTGCCGCCCGAAGTGGCACTTCAGCGGACAGTGCCACCTCTCACCAGGGGTTCAGGCTGGCCTACGATTCCAACACCACTGCAGCGGCTTGAAAAGACTAACTGGTGCCTGCTGTGGCTTAGTTAAAAAACTTTTAGTCGTCAATGCACACCCGGTCGTCAGATAACCAATACCCTGGCAGGTCAGGTAGTGCACGCTAGTGCCTATAGAAGCCCGCACCAAACAAACCGGCCGTCGGTTTATCCGGCATCGTTCAGGCTGTGGGACTGTGGCGCCCCGTTGCAGACAACACCCCTGAGGCAGGATACACTCAAACCTGACACTGGAGGTGGGCACTAATCATGAAAATTGTGGGTATTGAACGCTATCTAGACACCGGCGATGCACAATGTTTTGTCGACGCCGAGATCGACAAGCCCGTGGTCAGCGGACGCGACATCCTGGTGCAGGTACAGGCGGTCAGTGTTAATCCGGTTGATACCAAAGTGCGCAGTGGTCGCGGTCAGCCGGAAGGTAAAATCGAGTCACCACCCAGAGTGCTCGGCTGGGACGCCAGCGGTACGGTTGATGCGGTGGGACCGGATTGCACGCTGTTCAAGCCCGGTGATGCCGTCTACTACGCTGGAGACATCACCCGCTCTGGATCCTATGCCGAGTTTCAATTGGTGGATGAGCGCATTGTCGGCCACAAGCCCGCGTCTTTGTCGCATGCTGAAGCCGCTGCTCTGCCGCTAACCACCATCACGGCTTACGAGGCCCTGTTTGATCGGCTGGGTATTGACCGTGATGGAGCCAGTCGGGGAGAAACCCTGCTGATTATCGGTGCCGGTGGCGGCGTCGGGTCTATCGGCCTGCAATTGGCACGGCACGCCGGACTGACGGTGGTGGCCACCGCTTCGCGACCGGAAACCTCTGACTGGGTGAAAAGTCTGGGTGCCGCTCATGTGGTTAATCACCATGAAGATATGGTCAGCCAGGTACGCGCCCTTGGCTTGCAGTACGTCGACCATATAGCCATCTTTAACGACATGCGCCACTGGGATACCGCTGTCGAACTGATCCGTCCGCAAGGTGGTATTGTGAGTATCGATGACACCAACCTGCCTATGCCAATGGAGGTTATGAAATCCAAGGCGGCCAGCCTGCACTGGGAGTTTATGTTTGCCCGTGCCATGCACGGCACACCGGATATGATCGAGCAACACAGGTTGCTGAACTGGACGGCGCAAAGGGTAGATGATGGCAGTATGCAAAGCACTGCCTCCACTGTGCTCAGCCCTGTTAATGCGGCAAATCTGCGCAAGGCACACACGCTGATCGAAAGCGGGACATCAAAGGGCAAAGTAGTGGTTGAGGGTTTTTCCTGAGTCGCTTCATCCGAGTCACCTCACCCGGGTGGCCTTATTTGATCAGAATTTCCCGGTGTCGATCAGGGCTTAGTGTCTTCATGCGTGCGCTGCGTAGTCTCTCTGCGGATCTTTTTTGATTCTGCCTCCGGGAATATCCAGATACTCAGTACCATTAGCGGACCGAGAAATAACGCTACCCATTTTTCGATGCCGCCGCCGTGGGTATGATCGTAGTAGAACATGGCCAGGCAGACTGCCAGCATAACCACCGATAACAATAGCTTCATGTGGGATGGCATCAGGCGGTAATCTCCGCCAGAGCCGCGTCTATCTCTGCAGAACTGAGCTGCCAGCAATTTTCGAGGCGCGAGGTCACGCGCAGCATAAACGGTCGGCTGAGCGCAATCGCGCGCTCTGCAGCGATGCCGTGATCAACCAATAGCGCTAACGCCAGTTGCCGGGGTTCATCACCGCTATAGGCCCACTCGAAGCCCTGGTCAGTAAATTCTGCCACCTGGAGTTGCTGGTCGAGTGGTGTTCCGTTGACAGTGACGACTATCCCGTCGATAGTCCTGTCACCGCTGTAGTTGCTCACATTTCAGTCGCCGTTAGTTAGCAGTCTTATGTGTATCGTATCTTAGACTGAAAATCCAGCGGATCGAGTGCTCGACAGGATGAAACTGGCGCGAGTTGGTATACTTTCGGTGCCCGGTGAATAAATCCGCACAACGCGTCACGGCAGTCAAAGGAGGAACCATGGAATTATCCGGTAGCCCGATGAGCAAACGTCAGTTTAATTATCGCGAAGTTTATCGAAGCCGTATTGCCACCTGGTACAACGGCTATGTCCATGTTGCCCTTATTTATCTGATCGGGTTCGGGTCAATATTTGTCTATGCTAGCCATATTGAGCAAGTCTCCCGGCTTGAATGGATGATCGTCCCGCTGGTGTTTTTACTGGCCAATTTTTTTGAGTGGTTCCTGCACGCGCAGATCATGCACCGGCCACGAAAAAATCGCGCCCTGAAGGCTATTTACACGCGACACACGCTGATGCATCACCAGTTTTTCACAGAAACTGAAATGCGTTTTGCCAACCCGACTGACTGGCGGGTAACGTTTTTTCCACCCTATGCGCTGATCGTATTTATTTTGATGTCGGTTCCGCCGGCTTTGATCGTTGGTTTTGTGTTTTCAGCCAACGCCGGTTTTTTACTGATGTGTACGACAACGGGTCTCTACCTCATCTATGAATTCATGCACTTTTGCTGTCACATCGATGACAACTGGTTTGTGCGATACTGTCCGCTGGTCAATACCCTGCGCCGCCACCATACCGCACACCACAATCAGTCGATCATGATGAACCAAAACATGAATCTGACATTCCCGCTATCAGACTGGCTGTTCGGCACCTCTGATCTTGATCGTGGATTGCTTGGCACGTTGTTCAACGGTTATAGCACGCGCTACAAAAAACAACCGGACGACAGTAAACGCTAGGCCTGCTGTCTGGCGGGCCGTCGCTCAATGCAATGGACTAAATGTCCAGCGTTATCCGGTCTCCGGCACTACCGGAGACACAGGGGGTAATCCATTGATTGCGATCAGCAGCAGGCATTGTCAGGTCACGATGCAGCGGACTGCCGGCCGTCCACCGGCATTTGCATTCCAGACACACTCCGCCTTCGCAGGAGGCCGGTGTTTCAACACCGGCAGCACGTAAGGCCTGTAGCATGGTTTGTCCTTCCGCTACTGTGATAATACGGCCGGTCTTTGCCAGCGCTACCTCATAGGCCGGGTCGGCGTTGGTATTCAGGCCAAAGTGTTCAATGTGCAAACGATCACCCAATTGATCCGCGTAATTTTCGCAGGCACTGATCATTCGTGCCGGACCACAGCAGTACAGGTGGGTTTCGTCATCAAGGGTTGTGATCAGATTTTCTATATCCAGACGGCTGCCGTCATCGCTGAAGTGCAGGGTATACGATGTGTCAGGTAGCAATGTCGCGAGGTGATCAGCAAACGGTGCTTTATCTGCACTGCCGGCGCAGTAATGCAAATGCCAGGGCCGATCTGATTCACCAAGTGTGTGCAAGGTGGATAAAAACGGCGTGATACCAATGCCACCCGCCACCATCACTAACGGGGAGACGGTATCTATCGGGAACGTATTGCGCGGCAGTGACAACAGCAACGGGTCTCCGACGCTGATCTGGTCATGCAACTCTATTGATCCGCCACGACCTGTGGCGTCTTTCTGTACGGCTATCTGATACGCAGTACTGACAGACGGGTCACCGCACAGGGAATACTGTCGAATGCTGCCTGAAGGCAGATGGACATCCACATGCGCACCGGCGCTGAACGGTGGCAACGGCCAGTGGTCGACATCTGTTAAATGATAAGTCCGTACCTCTGAGTCAAGGTGGTCGATGCGGTTCACAACAACGCTCACGCGATGGATGCTTTTAACCATGACTTACTCCGGCGCGATAGTGTCGTTCAGAAAGATCCGGCCGCCTTCAAGGATGCGGGCGTTGAGGCCGGCACGGTGCAGCAGCACGTCGTAGAGGGGCAGGCCGGTGATCTGCTCTATGTGTCGGCATGGCGTCGACAGCCGGGTTCCCTCGACCAGTGTCTCACCGACGCGAAACCTGACGCCCACCAGATGATTTAACGGAACCCCTTGGGTAGTGACGTTGCGACGATGATCCTGTGCGGCCAGTGTAATATTGTGGTCACGAGCCAGCGCCTGTAGGGTTTCCAGTTCGAAAAAGGTGATTTGCCGGCCGTCTTCCGGTCGATCCGAATGAAACGCGTCACCGGTGGTGTGGCGATCGCCGACGATGCCGACAGCGCTGATCAGTTCCAGTTCGCCGACATTGCGCATCGGCAGAAATGATCGCGGTACTACATGCAAGCCGTGGATTGTGCCGGTCCAGGTCATTGATCGATGCCCCCCTGATCGGAAATGCATCAAGCATGCATTACATTGTGTGTTTTTGCCAGCCGTATATGATAACCGTCTGTGCTGCCACAACCAGCCCCCGGCCAGGGAGAGGGGCGAGCTTAATCATCAGTCATTGTTGCACCGTTTGTCAGCAGCCATTACTGTTAATCTCTTTGTGGATCAGTGCAAAGGCCGCCGGAGACAATTGGTGTGCGTGGTGAGTATCGTCCATCACCACCTTGAATTTTCCGTCGCCGATCCGTTCGACGGTGCTGGCTATGACCGGCTCGTACACCTCTGTGTAGTGGCCCTTATGGTAAGCGGGATCATACTTGTTGTGAATTTGAAAGTGCTTTCGTCCTGTGCCGCTGGATGCCAGCACATACATGTCGAAATGATTTACCTGGCTGTAGAGCGCCGGGGTATTTTGCTCGTAGTCGTCAAGCTGCGCCCCCTTGATGAAAATAGGAGTGGTGCCCGCCACTGAATAGCTATCGTTGATGCGGTCGTCCACCGCTGCTGCGATTGTCGCCGACCAGCCTCCCCCTGACATACCAAATATACTGACGCAGTCGTAGCTGTTGTCCGCCAGAATCCGGTTCAGCGCAACGACAACCGGCTCTACAAAGTACTGAACAGGGATGCCTTTGTCGGGTGTCAGATACATGAACTGATTGTGGGTCGAGAGCTGGATATTCCCGATGTTGGGGACATTTACCACCGGCCGGCTGTTATAACCATACAGCGGCATCGATACCGTCAGCACGGCATAACCGTCCTGCAGAAACGGCGAGATGAAAGGCGATGCATAGCGGAAACCGCCGCCGTGTGCGCCGTGGTAAATCACCAGCTTTGACGCATTGCCGGATTTCGGTAGAAACAAATGCATGCGGGCCTGCAGGCCAAAGTCCATATCGTGGACGTATTCGTCAACCTGCCCAAGTCCTCTGAAGTTACGGTAGATTGACGTGGCGGCGTTTTCATTCAGTTTAGCACGTTCCTGCGGGTAGCCATCCTCGCCCCATAGTACGGTTTTTAATTTGTCTCTGATCAGCGCCACATCAGCCGGGCTCTGTACCTGCACAAGCTGATTTATATCTGTTTCAACAATAGGCTCTCTGTACCCGCCGGAGTACGAGCCACCGGCAAACTTCTGATAGACCGACTTGGCCAGATGATATGGGGGCAATTCAAGCTTATAGGCAATTAGCCCATAGCCGACCGCCATTGCCAGTAGACCAAACGAGAGAATACTAACCGCTATAAATTTCAGCATGATTCAGTGCCGTATTGTCGATGGTTGAAACTGGCCGCGGAGACGCATGGATAAATCAGCAAAGGCAGCAGCCGCAAGGTATCGCCGCGCCTACTGCCCTCTCAGTGGTATCAGGCCGAGCGAAATCGCGTGATTGCACTTCGGCCGCCCGTCATCACGTACTGGCGCTCGGAGGAGGTGAGCAGTGTGAAAAACGCCACGGTCACATAAAAAACAGCTGCTATCAGAGCCTGACCGAGCAGCATCAGATAGCCATCCGGTGCATTGCGATCAGACAGCACCTTGAGCATAAACAGCAGCACAATAGTGGACGGAATGCAGCGCACGTAGGTGTCTCGAAAATAATCCCACAAGCTTGACCCCAGAACCCGGCTGGTTAGTATCGGGGTAATCAGACCATAGAATAGAATCTGTGTTATGGCGGTACCGATAGCGACCCCGACTAGCTCGTAGCGCTGTATCAGCACAATACTCAGTGCCAGGTTTAACAGCGAAAATCCAAAATTGTAGAACGAAAATATATTGTGCCGCGACGTGGCGAGCAGGATCGAGTAACTGAGCAGTTGCGGTCCCTTAACCAGTTGCGTAAAGAACATAATGGCGAGCACCGCAGAGCACTGCACTGCATAGTGGGGTCCCATCCAGATCGAGATAAAATAATCGCCGACGACCAGCACACCCATGCACAGCAGGTTAGATATCAGCAGCATGAACTTGGTGCCGGTAACATAGGTCTGATAAATAGCTTTATCCCCCTGCGTGGCATCTTGTTCACTGAAGACCGGTACAAACGTCTGCGCAATAGCCAGAATCAGTTTGTTGGTATATTCGCTCAAGCTCCAGGGAATGGTGTAGTAGGTGATCGCCGCCGCCGACATGAAAAAACCAATAACAAAAGCATCGCTGTAGTAAACAAGCTGCATGGCAACCATTGACAGGAAAGTAAATTTACTGAAATGAAAAATACTTTTTACTGCTGGTCGCTCGGCTTTGGTGAGATCAATTTTAACCTCGGGCTCTACCCTGCGCATCGCCAGATACATGACGACACCGGACAAAAGGTTACCCAGCAAAGAGATCACGCCCATAGCAATCAGGCCGTAGCCATTGGTCAGTGCATAGTAAAAGAGTATGGCTTTCAGCAGGCTCACGGTCAGGTTGATGCCGTTGATAATTTCAAAGCGCTGAAAGCCGTACATCGATCCGACCAGAACGCCGGTAATCACAAAGATGCAGATGTCCAGTGCGCCGATCAGTATCAGGGTGTGGACGGTATCTGCCAGTGACTCCTCAAAACCGAAAAAACTCACCAGTCCTGACGCCAATAGCGGGCTGAACGACACTAGCAATACACCGACGGTAATCATGATGACGAAACCGGAGGCCATTATGGTATTGAGAGATTTGTAATCTTTTAATGCCTTGAAGCGGGAGACATATTTTGCCATCGCCGAGCTGACACCAAGGTCAAGCAGCGCCATGTAGCCGGTCAGGGCAGACACCACAGACCAGATGCCATATCTTGTATCGCCCAGTGAGTGCACCAGGAACGGTGACAACACGAATGCAATCACGATAGCGCCGGCAATGCCGACGTAGTTCGAGAAGATATTCTTCACTATAGTTTTTAACACGTTATTTAGTTACCGCTGGTGTTATAAGGCTGTAGCGCTGTTCGTATCAGTTCCACCCAGGCTTGACCTGAAGTAGGTTGAATGCTTAATGCTCGCAGATACCATTTCATGGCATCCCTTGGTCGATCATTTGCCGCAAACCACGCCGATGTCAGCCACACGTTTTTCAGAGCCCGCTTTCGAACTGTATTATCGACCCGGCTGTTGTCCGCGCGGTCCAGCGCGTTGGTAACAACACGCAGTCTGTCTTTACAGGTACGCTGGTGATCCTTGGAGGTGGAGTCCGGCACCCATCGATAAAGCGTTCTCGGCTCCGGGATTCCAAGGAATCTCATATCCGCCTCTGCCATGCGGAGCCATAGATCCCAGTCGGGGGCGGTACGAAATGATGTGTCGTATCCTCCCACGGCCAACACAGAATCACGGCGCACCATTACACTGGAGTGAGTAATGAAATTGTCAAGCAATAGAGCGCAGAGGTGATCGCCTTTGACACATTTTCCGTTTTTAAACGTTTGTGTAGAGACGCGGTCGCAGTCACCGAAGTTACGGACACCGGTGTAGATCACGTCGGCGTAGTCGGTTTCATGTAGCTGTGCTTCCAGCTTGTCGCTCGCCCAGATGTCATCGGCATCGAGGAATGCGATAAACTCTCCGCTTGCTTGTTCGATGCCAAGGTTTCTGGCGCTTGCGTGTCCCTTGTTTTTTTGCTTTATGACGGTGATCTTATTGCCATAGCCGGCGACCAGATCCATCGTGTTGTCAGTCGACCCATCGTCAACCACTATTATTTCATCGGGCTGAGAAGTCTGAGCAAATACTGAATCCAGTGATTCGACGATTGTCATTGCGCCGTTGTAAACCGGCATGATAACAGATAAGGTCGGAAAGCTTGGTTGAGGTATGTTATAAGCGAGTTCCATCAAAGCCTACCCCCCGATGGTTTGTTCTAAATGCATTACCACAAGTACGCGAGCAAAAAGGTTGGGCGCTTCAGTGCCGTACTGGCGGTTGATTGTCGCCTTAGCCAGTCGGGGAAGAAGCTGCCGGTTTCTGAAGCTGGAGGCTTCCGCGCCCCCCTGCATCGTCATCCGCATAAAGCGGGTGGCAAATTTCCAGGTGCGTTGGCGGCGCTCCAGTATCGAACCGGAGTGAACCGATATAAAAGGAAACCTGGGTAGCTCGGGATAAAACTGATCAATCGCCTCGCTGTGAAATTCCCGACCCTCGAAGTAGTCGAACGGCAGATTGATCAGCAGATCAAATAGCTTGTGGTTCAGGTAGGGGGCAAGAACATGCGTCTGTTTGTTCAGCAGAGAAAAGGGCGCTAGCGCAAGTTCACGTCTGACCCGGTTGTAAAAAAAGTAAGGCGCTGCCGGATTGGGCAGGTCGGCATATTTCTCCAGCTCTTTTGATAGTCGCTCAGTCGCCAGTTCGCGCGACCAGCGCTTCATGGCGGTGGTGGTCAGGAAACCCGGCAGGTAGCCCTCATCGTCGAGCAACCAACTGCACAACCCGGTGAAATCGTGATTGCGAAACTGGCTGATCATTCGGGAGTCATCGTAGACGCCACAGGAAATAATGTCGCCTGCGATCCCGTCCCATGAAACCTGCGTTTGCTGATCGGCAAGCCAACGCGCCACCGGCATCATATGGGCGTGCTCGTCTGAACAAAAATCGGTAAGCAAGTCCTTGTCTATTTCGTCGGCAAAGCGGTCGTCCGACTGCTCTACAATGACATGCTGAAGATTCATTGCCCGGGTTATCTGAGCGGCGGTTTGAGCGTCATTGTCAGGGCGCGGTGGCATGGAACGCGCGGTGATGACCGACTTAGGCGCGCGACCTGCCCGTACCATTGCATATAGAATATGGCGTGAATCCCGACCCGCTGACAGCGGTACCACCATATCAACATCTTCCGGTGGCAGCATTTCTTCAACTGCCTGCTGAAACACTTCACCGTAGGCATGCACTGCGTCCTGCCGTGACAACGCCGATTGGTCACAAGGCAGTGCTGTGGCATTGGTGCTCAGAGTTAATTCACCGTTTTCAAAGGTCAGATCAGTGCCGGGTGGCAATGTTCTGATCGCCTCGAAGGGGGTGTCTTCACCTATGTAATGGCCAAGTCTCAGAAAAACAGCAATGGCGGCATCATCAAGCCTGGCACTGGCGCCGGCTTCAATTAGTGACATGGCAGAGGTGCTGACACCGATTCCATCAGATAAAATGGCGTAAAACACCGGTAGAAAGCCAAACCGGTCATTGCTCATTAAGAGCCTCTGACCATCCCAGTTCCAGCGAGCCCAGACACCTTCGGTGGATTTTTCCGTAACGTCCCCGACCGAGTAGCCGAGGGCTATGTCAGTATCCCCTTCTACCTGCCAATTGCCCGAACCAGTCGAGCGGATGACAAGTGTGCCGGCATAATCTTTATGGCGAACCAGCATTTGAAATGCCCTTAATTATTGTTATGGGTACGTGTTGGTTACTGCCACGAAACACGGTAGCCGGGTGACAGGCGGTTTGCGCTGGTGCTGTAAAAGCAGATCCAGGCCGATGTTCGTTTGCATCGTCCCAAAGGTTCTCGACTGGATTTGTCAATCCTGAAGAACTGAATGATCCGAAACTATCGGCGTTTTAAAAAATCACCAGCAATATCAATGGTGTGCTTACTGGCTGGCTGAATGACACCTGCATTCACTTTGGTCGAAACAGCCCGATAAATAGAGCTCGCTGTGATAAACGGCGGCGCTACCAGGTTGTCGGCGGCCATTCCAGGGCGGGTGGAGCGGGGCGGATGGGTTTATCAGGCGTCGCTTATTAATTCATAGGTCGCCAAGTTTGCGCAACCGGCCCGGGGAGTTACACGGTTGAACGTATACAGACCGTGTGAAAACCAGACTGTCATTAACGAATGATGGTGGCAGTTTCTGTTTTCGATGGGCACTAATACGCTTTATCCTGAAAATGTGTTCTGAAGCCTCTAGAAAGGCCTCAATTCGAATTTGCCGTTGCCCCTAGAGTCGAATTAACGTCAAACAGCAGACCATTTTTGCCTTCATACCTGCGATCAAACCAGGAACGCCATGCAGATTTATAGCCCACCGCAAAATGGTGGCGAGTGACGATAAGCTGACTTCACCGCGGACGTTTTCAAAGCGTCGCAGCAACACGGTCTTTGGTACATCCGCTGTTTAACGGAGCCGTACGGGTGTTCGACAGTCTCTCGACGTTGATCGAGGAATTCAGGTCTTGAAGCCAACCTGTTTGCCATTCTATCCAGTACTGCTTCGTCCTCATATCTTGAGACCTTACGTGTGGACCGATGCAGTAAATCTGTACCCGGTGTTTTTTCGAGCTTGGCGCTGGCAACCGCCGGGGCGATTCCCGGTGCCCGGCCTGCTGAATTGATATTGAGTTTCTCTGTGGCGAGTACAAATAGTCTGATGCTGTCGGTGTCCATTCAATGATATTGAACTTCCGAATTCTAAATTAACGTGTCACTATCTTGTCTGGATTATCGAAATAATATATCGATGTTCCAAAATGTGGTTTCACGTCAGGATCAAACGCGCTTAGCGTTTACCGACGTTTAACGAGCCAGACCAGGTCGTTTAGTGAGAAACACACACAGGTACCGGCCTTATCGAGTTGGGGCAATAAAATGTTCCAAATCGATCCTGTCCAATGGGTGATCTGCCTATCCTGAGCGAGCGTGTGTGATCTGCCGTGAGCCATATCGCTTAGCACAACAACACTGACGAGAACATACACGTGCCAAAAACTATTCTGATTACCGGGGCCACCGATGGAATCGGCCTTGAAACCGCAAAAAAACTGGCGGGAGCCGGTCACCGGGTGCTAGTGCACGGACGCAACCCTGCCAAACTCAAAGCCACCGCAGACGCGTTGTCTGAACAGATCGGTGGAGGCCCTGTTGAAAGCTATCAGGCTGACCTGTCTGTGCTGTCAGAAGTGACTGAGCTGGCAGCGGCAGTTCGCGCCGGTAACGACTCGCTTGATGTACTGATTAACAACGCCGGTGTATTTAAGGTAGTGAAGACAATCACGGACGACAAGCTCGACGTCCGCTTTGTGGTAAACGCTATCGCACCTTATTATCTGTCACAGCTGCTGATGCCTCTGCTTAGCAGCACATCCCGAATTGTTAATGTCTCTTCCGCCGCTCAGGCGCCCGTTGACATCAATGCATTGGCAGGGCAAACACCCATCCTCGACGACATGAGCGCCTACGCGCAGAGTAAGCTTGCAATTACGATGTGGTCCCGTCATATGGCCGGACAGGATGGCCCGGTTGTGATCGCAGTAAATCCCGGGTCTCTGCTGGGCAGCAAAATGGTCAAAGAAGCGTTCGGTCAGGATGGCGGTGACTTAGCCATTGGTGCCGGAATTCTTTTCAGGGCGGCGGTCGATGACGAGTTTGCAAATGCCAGCGGTTTGTATTTTGATAATGACAGCGGCGATTTCGGTGCACCGCATAACGATGCGCTGGATAAGCCAAAGAGCGAAAAAGTTGTCGCGGCGATTGAGGCTGTGCTGGCGTCACTGGTTTGATACGCGGGCGGTCAGGTTTTAAGGGTTGATAAAGTGCGGCTTGCCTCGTCAAGCCACTGTAGCTGTGACTGGCAACCGAGAATCCCGCGTCTGAGCGTTAAATACAGCATGTGCTGGTCTGCGGTATCACCAGGCTGTGGCGGCGGGGAGTAGACGTCAGACTCAATGGACAAATACACCGCCAGTTGCTGCTGTGTCCGTGACACTTGTTGCTCCAGTTGCGTTTGCAGTACATCGATACCAACCAGCTCGGCGTTGAGCATTTTAACCAGTTGCGTTTCACGGACCGGCGACTCTCTGGTGGGGCCGCTCGCCCACTGGTGCAGCGCTGTTCGACCGACCGTCGAAATGCGATAAATTTTTTTGTCCGGTTTGTCGGATTGCGTCTGGACCTTGAACTTGATCCAGTCACTTTCTGATAGTGAGGCTAGCTCGCGGTAGACCTGCTGATGACTGGCAGACCAGAAATACCCGACCGACTGATCAAACGATTTGACAATATCGTACCCGGATTGCGGCTGTTTGTTGATCAGGGTTAAAACAACGTATTTCAGAGACATAGGTAGATCGGGTAGCACAGAAATTTTAAGTATGCACTAAATTGCAGACAGAAATGAACAGCACTTTTTAAGGTTGGGCTGCGGGCGGGTTGCGTAACAGCGGTGGCGACCCGGCTGACTCATTTTGCCAATGACAACAGTCGCTCCGGGCTGTCTGTAATTGGCGACAGTGTCGGGTTACCTGGGGTGGTGTGCAATCAGGTTGTATGCGGATGGATGCAACCGTCTAACAATAATGACCTGACGTGCTGATAGTTAGGGGAGTTAGTAGTATTTTCACCGGCTCTGTGTTTATGCCACACTGCAGACACTAAGCAGCAGGAAAACCCGACAATGCAAGCCCCGGTAGTTAACATCGATCTTGCGTCCTTCTGGACCGACCCCTATCCGGCGTATTCACAAATGCGTAGCGAAGCTCCGATCTGCTTTGTACCACAACTGGGCGCTACACTGCTTACGCGCCGCGATGATATCTTCGCTTGTGAAAAAATAGTTGATGTATTTTCCTCCGACCAGCCCGGTGGCCTGATGACCGTGTTGATGGGAGAGAACATGATGCGCAAGGACGGCGAGGCACATGTCACAGAGCGCCGACAGGCACTGCCTTCGTTGTCGCCGCGCACGGTCAGGCAGGTGTGGAAATCACAGTTCGAAGTCGCGACCGAGGCGGTGCTCGATACCCTTGAGAAATCAGACGGGTGTGATCTCGTGCGGGATTTTGCCATGCCTGTGTCAGGCAACGCACTGCGTTTCATCACCGGGCTCACCAATATGACGCCTGCCGAACTCGATCGTTGCTCGCAAGGCATGATCGACGGCATTGCCAACTACGCCAATGACCCGGCGATAACCAAACGGTGCAACGAAGCCACCGCGTTTATAGATCGCTGTATTGACGATATGCTGCTGCCGGGTGAAGACCTGTCAGCCGAATCCTTGTTGCAGGTGCTGCTGGCCGCCGGTCAGCCTATGGCAAGCATCAGAGCCAATATCAAGTTAGCAATCAGCGGTGGTCAGAATGAACCACGGGATGCAATTGCCGGAGCGGTATGGGCGCTGTTAAGCCATCCCGATCAATTAAAAGGTGTCATAAGTGGTAACACCAGCTGGCGGCAAGTGTTCGAAGAATACGCGCGCTGGGTATCTCCAATTGGGATGTCGCCAAGGCGCATTGCCAAAGCGTTTGAGTGGCAGGGTGTGCAGTTTGAACCAGACAGCCGTGCCTTTCTTATGTTTGCCAGTGGTAATCGTGACAGTGCCGTGTTTGATCAACCGGACGTATTTAACGTCAATCGGGATACCTCGGGGTCGGTCAGCTTTGGTGCCGGGCCGCACTTTTGTGCCGGCGCCTCTGCATCACGGGTATTGATTGGTGAAGTCGCCTTGCCACGATTATTCGAACGTTTTCCCGATCTGTCGCTCAACGGTGATGTGCCGTTTGGTGGCTGGGCTTTTCGTGGTCCACTGACAATGCCGGTTAATTTTTTTTAACAAGCACGGTTGTGTCTAGCTAGTGCCCATCCAGAAACAGGGTGTCGCGAGGATCATTCAGGTGCGTGAGATTTTGCCTACCACAGGTAGGCGCTTAGTTGTTCTTAAGTAACTACCTGCGGTCGGCAAAAGATGGCGTGCCTGAGTGGTACGCAGTAGCGCTTGTTTCTGGATGGGCACTAGCTGCCACTGATCCAGTCGCAGCCCGGCATCTAAAAGAATGCAATCTCTGTCAACCGCTATGCAACAAGACTATAGCGCCGCTGGTGCGTTGTCGTCACAGCCGACAGCGCAATTGTCTGTCGCCAGCGGCACAGCAGATAGGCAGTTGACGCAGACGTCTTATGCCACACGATCGCCTTTTTTAACCTGCACGGCTCTGTTGTCAACCGCTGGCAACATGCGCGCCGGGTCGCGAGTGACCATCACGTCAATAACACTGGGTACCTGCTTTTGTGAAAATGCGTTTTTCAGCGCAGATTCTAGATCGTCGGGGTGTTCAACGCGTTGTCCATGGCATCCCATCGCATTAGCAACGGCTGCGTAGTCGGTTTCCGCGAGGTCGGAACTTTGATAGTTGCCGTCACCATACATCAGGTGCTGCAGGGCTTTTACGTATCCGGAAGCCGCGTTGTTAACCACGATAACCGTCACACCAAGTTTCATGCGACGTGCGGTTTCCAGCTCCCCCAGCACCATGTTGAACCCGCCATCACCGGTGAGTCCAACAACAACGGCGTCGGGTTGTGCCAGTTGCGCACCCATCGCGCCCGGCAGCCCATAACCGATAGAGGCAAAGCCGCGGTCGGGGACAAAGGACCGGCCGGCCGCTTTGGTATCAAACAGCAGCCCACCCCAATGTGCTGCAAAGCCGCCATCTGCGATCAGGTAGCCATCCTGCGGTAAGTGACGGTTCAGCTCAGTGATCAGTCGCGCCATGTGCACCGGGCACTCCTCTGAATAAAGCCGTTCGGAGACGTCGTCATGCCACGCTTTCATTTTAACCGGTACCTCTTCTATGTAGGACTGCCGCGCACTGCGTTGCGCGCCGGCGGTATCAGCCATCGCGTCGTGCAGGTCGGTCAGTCCGGCCTGTGCGTCCCCCCAGAGCTTCAGTGCCGGTTCAAAGGTGCGGCCCATTTCTTCAGCGACGTTGTCGAGATGTATAACGGTGGCATCGGCCTGCGGGATGGTATAGCGTTTGGTGGCGATCTCACCGAGTTTGCAGCCAACCACCAGCAGGCAGTCGGATGATTCAATCAGCGCATTGGCAATTCGATCATAGCGACCGAACAACCCCGCGTTCAGGGCTGATTTGCAAGAGATAGCACCTTTACCTGTCAGGGTGTGCGCGACCGGTATTGCGCAGGCTTCGGCCAGTGCTGTAACCGCTGCGGTTGCGTTTGATATATGCACACCGCCCCCGCACAGGATCATCGGGCGTTTGGCCTTGCCGAGGAGCCCGGCCGCGCGCTGAATGGATTCCCGCCCGGGTCGACAACGCAGTGCAGGGGCCTGTGCATGCGCCAGATCAACATCAAAGTCTTCATCGCGGAACATATGCATACCATGGGCTACATCTTCTGCGACATCTACCACAACGGGACCGGGACGGCCTGAGGTGGCAATCGCAAAAGCGCGGCGCATAATCTCTGGTATCCGCTGGATGGCTTCTACTTTCAAAAGCTCTTTGCAGGCAGGACGCAGGATCGCAACCTGGTCGGTTTCCTGTGTCATGTTTTTACCCGAGTGATCACGTTGCGCATCACCGACAATGGCGATAAGCGGTGAGCCTGCATTTAAGGCTTCTACCAGGCCGGTGACCAGGTTAGTTGCACCAGGCCCAAGCGTGGCATCTACCAGGCCCACACGTCCGGATACTTTGGCATAGGCATCGGCGGCAAATACAGCGCAGCGCTCGTCGTTGATCAGGTTGTGTTGCAGGCCAAGCCGTCGTGCCGCATCGTAAAACGGTAATAGCTGAAAGCCACCCATGCCGAACATCGGGCCGGCTTCAAACGCCAGTAGCATTCGGACCAGAGCCTCTCCGCCGGTGATGCCGTTACTTGTCGATAAAGAGGTGTTCATAGCGCTTGCTCGAGGTGATGTAGAAGTATTCTGTGAGACGGATGTGAAACGGGGTGACTAACGACAAAGTCTGATCGCGGCGTCTACCATCATCTGGCCGGTGACACGCAACTGATTTTCAAGGTTGGGTGCATAGGCGATCAAGGATCTGGGCGCCCCGATTCTAGTGATGGGGGCCTTCAATGCCTGCAGCGCATGTTCTGCCACAGTGGCGGCAATCTCTGCACCAAAGCCGCTGACCTGTACTGACTCATGCGCAACGATCAGGCGGCCGGTTTTCTTCACGCTGTTGATGACGGTTGATTTATCCCACGGCCACAGACTGCGCAGATCTATAACCTCCGCTTCAATACCCTGAGAGGAAAGGTCCCGACCGGCGTCAGCCGCCAGGTTTGCGGTGTTGGACCAGCTCACCAGTGTGACATCGCCACCACCGCGGCGGATTTCAGCCCTGCCGAATTCATAGTGGTAGTCAGGATCGACCTCGCCTTCGTTTGCCCAGATATCCTTGTGCTCCAGATAGACTATCGGGTCATCGCATTGGATGGCGGCTTTCATCATCGAGTAGTTGTCCTGCGGCGTCGCCGGGCAGACGACAACCAGCCCCGGTATGTGGGTGTACCAGCTTTCCAGCGACTGGCTGTGCTGTGCAGCGGAAGACCGCCACATGCCCATCGGCTTTCGGATTACCATCGGTGCCCGTGATTGTCCCCCAAACATAAAGCGTGCTTTGGCTATCTGATTGACCAGCTCATCGGTGGCACACAGAGCAAAGTCTGCAAAGCGCATTTCAACGATGGGTCTGGTGCCGACCATCGCTGCGCCGAACGCCGCGCTCATGATGGCGGCTTCAGAGATGGGGGCATCCGACACCCGCTGTGCGCCGAATTCTTCACGCAGGCCCTGGTATTGCTGAAACACACCACCACGGCCGAGGTCTTCGCCGATGCACCACACGTTGCTGTCTGCACGCATTGCTTCGGCGACTGCGAGTCTGGCTGCTGCCGCGTAAGTCATGATCGCCATCAGTAGGCGTCCTGTCGGGGGCTGCCGATATCCTGCACGTCGTCAAACACACTTGCGTCAGCCGGCCAGGCAGCATCGGTGGCAACCGCCAGTGCGTGTGTCATCTCGTCATTGCCAGCGTCTTTCAAGGCATCAAGCTGGTGTGCGGGTAATCCGGCGGTTATCAGGGTTTCCCGTAAACGGGTAATGGGATCGTTTGTCCGGGCGGAATGCTGCGCCTCGCCATCGGGACGGTAGCTGGCCGGGTCAAAGTAGGTGTGACCGTCGAGTCGATAAGTGCTGGCGTGTAGAAAAGCGGGTTGGCGGGTGTCGCGTACCTGGGTGATCAGCCGCCCGGCGGTATCGGCGACTGCGTCGGCATCGTTGCCATCGACGGTTGTCGTAGACAGGCCCAGTGACTGTGCGCGTGCGGCAGGACCGTCACCGGCAGTCATCTCGGCGGTCAGTGTGGTGGCTGAGTAGCGGTTGTCTTCGCAGACAAATAGAATCGGCAGGCCAAACACACCGGCCCAGTTCAGACCTTCCAGAAACGGACCGCGGTTGGCGGCACCATCGCCGAAGAAGCACACCACAATGTGGTTGTCCCCCGACAGTTTTATCCCGTGCGCTGCGCCGGCGGCAATCGTGATATTGGCGGCGACAACGCCATTAGCGCCGAGCATGCCGACACTGAAATCTGCGATGTGCATAGACCCGCCTTTGCCGCTGCAACAGCCGCCACTTCGCCCAAGCAGCTCTTGCATCATAGTGTCTGGATTAGCGCCTTTGGCGAGTGTGTGGCCGTGACCGCGGTGCGTAGAGAGCATGTAGTCTTTGCGGGTCAGGTGCATCATCACACCGGCTGCTACGGCTTCTTGTCCGATCGACAGATGTATGGCACCGTGCACCAGTTTGTCGCGTACCGCCGCCAGCCGTGCCTGTTCTTCAAACGCTCTGATGCGTTGCATCATCGACAGCAGTGACAGGCCGCGATCAATGTCGTAATTGCTTATGGTCATTCCTCACTCGCACTCCGGCAAACGCTGACATGCTGATTGCTACAACACCAAACTATCATGCAGACTGTAACAATCAAACACCGCAGCGCGTTATATTAGGACCACATTCCCGATCCCTGTCAACCGCATGCAGACAAACCAGTCGACCATAAACCTGTTGCCCGACGCGCTCAAAGACGCGGTCCGCTTGCGCGACTCTATCACCGATGCTGACAGCAACGACCATGGCAGGATTGTGCTATCCGGCTCGCACGGTGGAATCTACCCGGCGGCAGTGGCATCGCAGGCAAACGTCCGCGCTGTCATCTTCAACGATGCGGGTATTGGGCTGGGCGGTGCCGGTGTTGCCGGCGTAGACGCCCTGGCACAGGTGGGCATGGCCGCGGCGTCCGTCGATTGCCATAGCGCCAGAATCGGCTCGGCCGCCGATCAACTGGCATCGGGAGTTATCAGTCATGTCAATCAACCAGCCGCACAACTAGGCATTGCCGTGCAGATGCCAGTCAGTAAAGCACTTGTCCGACTGATCGACGCACCCCAGCCACCGGCACAACTGGACGCCATTGCTGAAGCGCGATGGCAATTCACAGAACCATCGTCCGGGCTGCAGCTGTTGTGTGTCGATTCGGCGTCACTGGTCTGTGCAGACGACGCTGATCGAATTATTATTACCGGATCGCACGGCGGACTGATTGGTGGTGATCCGGCCCGTGCGTTAAAGGCTTTGGCGCGACTTGCAGTATTTAATGATGCAGGAGTCGGCAAGGAGGCCGTCGGGATATCACGGCTGGCGGCACTTGATACGGCCGGTGTTGCTGCGGTTACTGTGTCCAGCCAGTCGGCGGCTATCGGCAGTGCGCAATCGTGTCTGGATACTGGCGTGATAAGTCACAGCAACACGCTGGCACAATCAAGCGGCTTTCAGGTCGGCGCGCTACTGATAGACGGCCTGATGCAACTCGGCCACCACCCGGGGTAAATCAGGCGGTTTCTCCGCGCACCAGTTCGGTGCCCACATCGGTTAAAACGCCAACCGGCGAGCCACTGATTTTTTTAAGTAATGCATCAGCGGCGGTTTTCCCTATGCGAAGCCTGAATGCTGCGGTGGTAGTAAGGCGGGTGGGCAGGATAGCGCCGATGTCCATACCACCGAAGCCGGCGATTGCTACATCACCCGGTATTTTCAGACCTTTCTGCTGACACAGCATCATGCCACCGACGGCCATGTTGTCATCTAGATAATAAAGCACGCGCAGATCGGGGTTGGCGGTCAACAGTTGCTCGGTACCATAGTAACCGGCATAAAACGATGCTTTGTCTTTGAGAAAGGTGGTTGTCACGGGTGAGTTGTTTTTATTTTTCCGGCCCGGTGCCGGAATGCCGCACTCTAGCAGCGCAGAGGTAAATCCGGCCAACCGTTCTGCGCCCAGGTTTACATCCTCGTCGCGCACACCGATATAGCCAAACGGCCCCTGGTAGCGATTAGCCAGATAGCGCCCCATCTCCGCACCAGCGTCAAAATGATTAAACCCGACCCGCATCGGGTCAGACTTCTCCATGGTGTCTTTACCGCCACACAGATTCCAAATTTCCACACACGGGATAGTCAGAGACTGCAAAAATGTTCTGTTGGCAAGCGACCGTTCACGACCCGCCACAACCAGTCCGCTGGGTCGCCAGCTCAGCGCTGAGTTCAGCCAGGCTAATTCGACCTCATCGTCGTAGCCGACCACGCCGACAATCGGTTGGTAGTTAACCGACGAGAATCTGTTTTCCAGACCTTCGAGAATCTGGCCATACAACTCACGGCTTAACGTGGGGATGCAGATGCCCACCAGGTTGTTGGCTGTGTCAGAGCCAAATGCGGCCGCCAGGCGGTTGGGTACATAGCCCATTTCCTCGGCGATTTTAAGTACTAACGCCCGTGTTTCAGCGGAGTAGCCGGTGGTGCCACGCAGTGCCCGTGACGCTGTCATCTTCGATACACCGGCCCGCTCGGCGACGTCAGCCAGCGACACCGACGTCGAGCGGCGTGTGGAATTAGGTTTTTTTGAAGAAGTCATTGACAAAGAATCCGCAGAACCAGTAGTGTTGGCTTGAGTTACCGGTAACGTTACGCCGTAACGTACGTCCGCCAGATTAACACACAGCCAGCCCGAAAAATGAAATCACGTCGGCCTTACAGTCAAAATTCACAGTTCCCGGACGGGCTGTTTTTTCACGAAATCAGTAAATCCTTTGGCGGCACCAAAGCCCTTCGTGACGTGTCTATGCGCGTCGGCCACGGTGAAATTGTCGCACTGCTCGGTGAGAACGGTGCGGGTAAATCGACACTGATCAAAATCCTTGGCGGAATTCATACACAGGATCAGGGCGACGTTGTCATTGACCGTAAGCCTTACCATCACACCCCGGGGAGTATCAGGAATCGTCAACCGGTGGCTTTTATACACCAGGACCTGGGGTTGATCGAGTGGATGAGCATTGCAGAGAACATGGCGCTGGCGCAGGGCTATTCCACGCGTTTCGGTTTGATCAACTGGCGTGCGGTAGAGCAGGTTACGCATACTGCATTGCAGCGGGTAGGGTGTGATTTCAGTCCGTCTATGCGGGTCAGTCGTCTGTCACGCGCTGAAAAATCACTGGTCGCCATTGCACGTGCGTTGTCGGTTGATTGCGACTATCTGGTGCTCGATGAACCCAGTGCCAGTTTACCGGATGCCGATGTCAGACGACTGTTTGAGGTCCTTCATCAACTGCGCAATGATGGTGTAGGAATGATCTACGTGTCGCACCGGCTGGATGAAGTATTCCGTATTGCTGATCGCGTTGTAGTACTGAGAGATGGCGAGATGGTCGGCGTGCGTCCGGTTGCCCATACCACTCCCGACGAACTGGTCGACATGATCGTTGGTAAAAAGCCTAAAACCTTCTCCAGACGCGAGCTCGAATCGCGTCCGGTCGTGATGGCGCTTGACGCTATATACACCGAGTCCGCCGGCCCCGTCAGCCTGACGATACGACAAGGTGAGATACTCGGGCTGGTCGGTTTGCGAGGTGCCGGACAGGAAGACATCGGACGCTGCCTTTTTGGCTGCGCCATGTACGATGGCCGGATCACGCTTGACGGTGAACCCTATCACCCCGGCTCGCCAGAGCAGGCCATCAGGGCGGGTATAGGCCTGATACCCCGTGACCGGGTGGTTGAGTCGGTGGCGACAAATATGGCCATACGCGAGAACTTTTTCCTCAATCCGGCGGCGTCCGGGCGCGGCATGCTGTCGTTTCTAAGCCAGGCGGCTGAAGCCGGCAAAGCCTATGAGGCAGGACTCGATGTCGGCTTGAGACCCAACAGCCCTGAACTGCCTATCGATGCATTGTCCGGTGGTAATCAGCAAAAGGTAATTGTCGGCCGCTGGCTCGCCAGTTCTAATCGCGTGCTAATAGCCGAAGACCCGACAGCCGGCGTTGACGTTGGTGCAAAGGCAGAGATCTACACACTGCTCAGTGAGCTGGTTGATAGTGGCGTTGCCGTGGTGATTATCTCAACTGACTTTGAAGAGGTTGCTAATGTTGCGAACCGCGCCTGTGTATTTAACCGGGGCGTATGTGTCGGCCAGCTGAGCGGCCTGCAGTTAACCACCGAAGCATTGATACAAGCGGCATCCGCCAATGAGGTACCACTGAGTATGACGGACACCATTAATGAACTCCATTGAATCATCAGCACTAGAACCAACCAGAGACGAGCTGACACAATTGTCGCTGATGCAGCGCATTCTTAGAGCGATACCGGTATACGGCTTAGTCATTCTGATGCTGCTGCTGATGATAACATTTTCTATTCTGCTGCCGGATACGTTCCCGACGCTGCTCAACCTGCGCTCTATAATTTCCGATAAGGCGATCATCGCACTGCTGTCGCTGGCGGCGATGATCCCGATGGTCACCGGAAAAATAGACCTGACGGTAGGCTACGGTATTGTGCTGTGGCACGTGCTGGCTATCAGCTTGCAGATTATGGGGTTGCCGTGGCCGCTGGCCTGCCTGCTGGTGTTGCTGATGGGGGCATTTGTCGGGTTCCTCAACGGGGTACTCGTTGAAGTAGCCAAAATTGACAGTTTTATAGCCACACTCGGTACCGGCACGGTGCTGTATGCACTGGCGCTTTGGCACACTGGCGGTCGGCAGGTAGTCAGTGCACTGCCAGACGGATTTTATGCCATCAACGGCACTTTCGTTTTTGGTTTGCCCGTTACCGGTTTCTATGTTCTCGCCATTGCTTTTGCGCTATGGCTGGTGCTTGAGTATCTACCGGTGGGACGCTACATGTATGCGATTGGCGCTAACCCGAAAGCGGCCTCACTGAATGGTATTGCTGTGCCGAAATTTGTCATGCTGGCCTTTGTATCGTCAGGCCTTTTAACAGCACTGGCCGGAATCATACTCGCCAGCAAATTGCGCATCGGGCAGGCAAGCGTCGGGTTGGAGTACCTGCTGCCCGCACTGGTCGGAGCGTTTCTAGGGTCCACCACGATCAAGCCCGGCCGCGTCAATGTCTGGGGCACGATAGTTGGCGTGGTGATCCTGGCCGTTGGTATTTCCGGGATTCAGCAGTTCGGGGGTTCGTTCTGGGTTGAACCTCTGTTCAATGGCGTTACGCTGCTTGTTGCTATCGGCATTGCCGGCTATGCGCAGCGCAAGCGTGGTGGTGTAGTACAGGTAAAAAGAAGCACCAGCGATGTCGATACCAATAACCCACAATAAACTACAAGGAACACGCACCATGATGAAAAACAGTTTGTTAGTTGCCGCATTACTGGCAGGCACATGGACTGGCAATGTTCTCGCTGACGCCATGTCAGATGCCAGGGCGGTGGTTGAAAAATATGCCACCAAAGTAGAGGTGTGGGACGGGCCGACTACCGGCCCCGTTGCACAGTCGGGAAAGACCATTGTTGTACTGGCCGGTGATTTGAAAAACGGCGGCATACTCGGTGTCACAAAAGGCATAGAAGCGGCAGCCGCAGAGATCGGCTGGGAGGTGCGGGTACTGGACGGCGCCGGCTCTATATCAGGGCGTACCTCGGCGTTTGGTCAGGCAATGGCACTGAAGCCCGATGGTATTGTGATCAACGGCTTTGACGCCGTCGAGCAGAAACCCGGCATGGAGTCTGCCACCAAAGCCGGCATTCCTATGGTCAGCTGGCATGCCGCCTCCCGGATCGGCCCTATCGACGATATCGGGGTGTTTGCCAATGTCACCACGGATCCAATGGAGGTCTCGCGTTCCGCCGCGATGTGGGCCTATGCCGACGCCGCCGGTGAACCCGGTGTGGTTATATTTACTGATTCAACCTATCAGATAGCTATTGATAAGGCCGACCGCATGAAAGAGGTGATCGAAAAACTTGGCGGTAACGTGCTGGAATACGTCGACACGCCAATCGCCGAGACCTCACAGCGGATGCCGCAACTGACCACCGCACTGCTGCAACGCTATGGTGCGAAGTGGACACACTCGCTGGCGATCAATGATCTGTATTTTGATTTCATGGGACCCTCTCTGGCAGCCGCCGGAATCAAAGGCGATGGCGCGCCGGTCAATGTCGCGGCGGGTGACGGTTCCGAGTCTGCCTATCAGCGTGTGCGTTCAGGGCAGTATCAGGCTGTGACCGTGGCTGAGCCGTTAACTCTGCAGGGCTGGCAGCTGGTCGATGAAATGAATCGTGCGCTGGCCGGCGAGCCCTGGTCGGGCTATGTGTCACCGTTGCATGTTGTGACAAAGGACAACGTCGAATTCGATGGTGGTCCGAACAACTCCTTTGACCCTGAAAACAACTACCAGGCGGCTTATAAAAAAATCTGGTCAGGCATGTAGATACACGCCCGTTTGTGTGCCTGTTATGTGAAAACGGAGACGGGCTATCCGGTTGGCTCCGCTTGATAAATCGGGCAACTGACAGACCCGGGCAGCGGTTGTTGCAGCCCGGGCCTATAGAGCGGTTGAAGCACGATCTATGGATCGCGGCGGCTGTTGAAATTCTAGATTTTTAATGTGACCGCTCATAGCGGTGGCATAACTCTCACGTCCCAGGCGACACATCAAGTACCCGCAGCTGTGGTGGTGGCCCCGGGTATCCATAGGATTCAGTCTATAGCGCTACAATCGACCTGCAAGGTTGACAGTGTGTAGAGTTACCGGTAACGTCCAGTGGTGAGGAATACCCGAAGGTGTCGGCGAACACGCCAGTTCAATCGATTGGAAAACTATGTCAGAACCACAGCCAGTTGTATCAATGCGGCGCATAGGCAAGAAATTCGGCGGTGTCACCGCACTACACGATGTTGATCTGGATGCCAGCGCGGGGCAGGTGCTCGCTATCGTCGGGGACAATGGCGCCGGTAAATCCACCCTGATAAAAATTCTGACAGGCGTCTATCAGCCTACCAGCGGCTCGATTCATCTCGACGGCAAACCGCTGGAGATGAACAGCCACTCTGATGCGAAAGCGCTAGGCATCGACGCGGTGTATCAAACGCTTGCCCTTGCCGACGATCTCGACCCCGCTGCCAATATGTTTCTGGGCAGTGAACTGACCCGGTCCTTTATGGGAATCCCCTATCTCGACAATAAAACCATGCGCCTTGAAGCGGTACGGGTGCTGGATGAGCGGCTCGGCGTGAAGCTTCGAAGCATGGATGTCGCCACTGAGAGTTTATCCGGTGGACAGAGGCAGGCGGTAGCCATAGCGAGAGCGGTTTATCAACCTGACCTGCGCGTATTGGTGATGGATGAGCCGACGGCTGCACTGGGTCCGCAGGAAACCGCCAGAACGCTGAAGCTGATCAAGGTACTTCGTGATGAGGGCTTAACTATATTGCTGATCTCGCACTCACTGGACGATGTCTTTGAGGTCTCTGATCAAATACAGATCATGCGCCGTGGTCGTCGGGCCGGCCTGGTAAAAACGGAAGATTCTTCGCCTAAGGAGGTTCTCGGGATGATTGTCGGCGCTGCGGAGGATGCCGCATGACAAATCAGTCGCCCGTTACACACGCTGACGCCGGCCGATCATGGCAGGACAGACTAGAGCCCTACCTGGCGATAATAGGCCCAATGGCAATGATTGCCATGATACTCATTGTGATGGCGATTCTGGAGCCGACGCGCTATTTCAGAGCGTCAAATTTTAATATTATATTTCTAGAGGCTGCGTTGTATATGCCTATGGCCATGGCAATGACTTTTGTCATAACGCAGCGTGGCATTGATCTGTCAGTCGGCTCGGTAGCTGCACTGACCGGCATCATCATGGCCTTTGCTATGAAGCAATACGGTTTTGCTCCGTGGTTTGCAGTCGGGTTGGCAATCACAACCGGCGCGTTGTTCGGTTTGATCAACGGTCTGGTGATTACCCGGTTTAAAGTGCCCGACCTGATCGGCACTCTGGCAATGGACCTGGTGTATCGTGGTTTTGCTCTGGTACTGGCCAAGGGCCTGGTGCTGGCTCGATTTCCCGATCTCATCACCGATATCGGTCGCGGCCGTATCCCCGGTTTTATCCCGATTCCGGTACTTATCGGGCTAACCACATTTGTGGTCGGCGCGTTTCTATTGCGCAAGAGCTGGTTCGGACGCTACTCGATCGCCATCGGATCAAATCCGGAAGCCGCCGAGATGACCGGTATATCGGTTAATCGCTATAAAATCTATGCCTATGTGCTAATGGGGGCGATGGCCGGTCTGGCCGGCCTGATGCTGACCGGCAAGCTCAACGCCATTCAGGCGACCTCGGCGCCATACTTTAATCTGCACGTGATCGCCGCCGTTGTGGTGGGTGGCACCTCGCTGTTCGGTGGACGCGCTTACATGCTCGGTTCCCTTGCCGGGGTACTGCTGCTGTCGATGATGATTAATGCACTGGTCACACTGCGTATTGAGTTCTTCTGGCAGTCGGTTGCCTCCGGAGTAGTGATCATTTTATCGGTCGCCTTCTACACCTGGCTGCAAAAGAAAGACCGCGACGGTTCAAAAGGACTGCTGGCCAGTCTGCGTACCCCTGAAAACAACAAGATCTATAAATTGGCCGGTGCCCTGGTTTCTGCGTTACTGGTGTTTGTCGTACTCGGGTTTCTGTTCGCTGCGGACACCACCGGTAGTGGATAGCGGGTAATCGCCCCTGAAAAGCGACAAACAGGGTATAGCGCAATTGTCACAACCAGACGACAACCCGGAGGCATGAAGCAAACACAACGACTCGCCTGCTGTATGAGGCACACGTGATTAACGCCTATTTGATGTCACACCACAGAGGAAGAATCCATGAAGCAACGAAGCACAACATCTGTAACCCGTACCCGTAACCGGACCCGGACCCGTAACCTGGCCCTGGCCCCGATTGCCGTGTCGGTACTGCTGTCCACCTCGGCGGTGGCGCTTGATCTGCCGCTCAAAGAGCTTCCCGGTGACGCGGATCGCGATCACTGGCTGCCGGCTCAGGTTAATGTGCCCGGCAAACTGGAGGCTCTGCAGGCGGCCACAGGAGAGGCCGCCGTTCCGTTCACTGGCAAGCAGGAAAAACCACTGCAGATCGCATTGATCTATCCGTCCGCAGATACCTCTGACTTCTGGGCCAGAAACTACCTGGCATTGACCAGCCGACTGGAGCAGGTAGGGATCGAATTTGAAACCACCGAGTTTGCCTCAAGGCAGATTGAGCACTCACTGCAATCCACATACGCGACTCAGGTTGCGCAGGACGCCGACCTGTATGACTACGTAATCTTCGGGCCGTCGGAACTGGCAACTCAGGCTGACAACATTGAAAAACTTGTCGGCACCAAGGGGCTGACCACCTATGTCTGGGCCTTCCACACGCCATTGAAGCACTTTGAAACCCAGCCAGCGGCGTGGTTTGATTTCTCGTCCGCCTATGGGGCACAAAAAATCTGTGATTACATGCTTGAGCGTTTGGGTTCGGATGTTACCTATGCAATGAATCGTGGTATCCCCGGTGTCACCGACAATCAACGCTCCGGTGATTTCAAGGACTGCGTTGCTGAGAAGGGCAATTGGAACGTAGTGTATGAGCACTATGGTGAGTACCAGCGCGAGGGCGGCTTCGACGGTACCAATTCGATACTTCAGGCCTACCCGGAAGCAACGGTGATTCACAATGCCAATACCGCGATGGCAATGGGTTCGGTTGAGGCGCAGGTCGCTGCCGGTAAGCACAAAGAGATATTTTCCACCGGCTGGGGCGGCACCGGCCTGGAGCTTGATGCGATTCGCCGTGGCGAACTGGACGCCACCCCTATGCGGATGGGTGATGATGTGGGTGCGGCCACCGCTGAGGCGATCAAGGCCGATCTGGAAGGTCGCGCCGATGAGTTGCCACTGGTGTTCCTCGGCAGGATTACAGTAGCGCATGACGAAATGGAAGCCAGCGAACTGGATGCCTTGCAGAAAGAGGCATTCCGGTTCTCGGGACTTGAGCCTTTGAAACGTTAATCCCGGGGGCAGCGTGCCTGCAGTTGCGAACGTAGCTGCAGGTGCTTTTTGTTCTGCATAGCTGCGGCAATCAGACATCTGTAATCTGCGGCGGCCTCGGTAAACGTCGACATTACTGTTGCCGCTCAGAACTGAATCTGCCACTGCCAGTTACGGTCAGGGGGCGGTTTTCATAGTCCTGCATCGCCATAAATGACGTAAACACAGGGTTTGCTTAGTCGCAGAAACACCGGGACGCTTTCGTGTAATAATTGAGGTATCTGTTACTCCCAAGAGATTCTGTGCCCAAGTACGACAAACCCGCCAGGCAAATCACGATGGAAGATGTTGCCCAGGCCGCCGGGGTATCCCGTATGACGGTCTCCCGTGCGCTTCGCAATGACGGATCCGTGTCAGTGGCAACGCGCGCGCGGATCATGAAGATCGTCGCCAAACTCAACTATGTCCCTGACCAGTCAGCCGGCACGCTGTCGACCCGGCGTTCGGGGTTTGTCGCCACCCTGGTGCCGTCACTGAACAACCTTCACTTTGCCGAGTCAGTACAAGCGCTCAACGTAGAACTCGAAGCCATCGGATTGCAGATCCTGCTGGGTCATACCGCCTATTCGACAGAGCGGGAAGAAAACCTGGTGGAAAGCATGTTAAAGCGGCGCCCGGAGGTGATTGTTCTGCCGTTTGACGGCCACTCCAGACGCACTGTGAAATTACTCAAGCAGGCCAACGTGCCGGTGATTGAGCAATGGGAGCGACCCCAGCGGCCGGTGGGCTATACCGTGGGCTTTTCCAACCGTGACGCGTCACGGCAAATGACGGAAGCATTGATTGCAAAAGGTTATCGCAAGATTGCTTTTGTCAGCGAAATAGAAGACGCCTGGACCCGGGGTGCCGCCCGTCGCGCCGGCTTCGAAGAAGCAATGCAGGCGGCGGGTTTATCGACCCGGCAGATGATTCGCTACGGTAGTCCGCCAATGTCTATCGAGGACGGTTACCAGCTAGGCTCCGATTTTAAAAAATATTTTAACGATATCGAATGCATATTCTGCGTCTCGGACGCACCGGCGTTTGGCGTGCTGTCTGCGTTGAAAGTGCAGGGCATTCAGGTACCGGATGATATCGCTGTGGTCGGCTTCGGTAATTTTGAAGTATCGCGGTTTGCGTCACCCTCGATCTCCACCGTCGAGGTCGATCCGGCACGCATCGGTCGCGAAACCGGACGACTGATCCGGCGGCTGCTCAGTGACGATGAATCACCAGATGATATCCCCGGTCATATTGCAGTCGACGTCCGGTTGAGCTGGCGCGAAAGTACGCGTAATGCCGACGCCGCTCAGACCGACACTGAACCCGACGCCTGACGTAGCCGCGCAATCGCTGTACCGGTCAGCGCTGGCACATAAATGCACCTTTACAAATTAATTCTTGCACTATCAAATTCAATTGGTATTATGCTTATCAGAAATGTTACCGGTAACATTGCTGGTTTTAAGCCCATTTTTGCAACAAAGACAATTTGATGCCTTCCATTCAGCTGCAACAACTGACTAAGCTCTACGGCAACCTTGAAGTGCTACACGGTATCGACCTTGAGATGCAGGACGCCGAGTTTACTGTCCTTGTGGGCCCGTCGGGCTGTGGAAAATCCACTACCTTACGGATGATTGCGGGGCTGGAAACAGTCTCCTCCGGTGAAATATTCGTTGACGGCAAACCGATCAGTCATTTGGAACCAAAAGACAGAGATCTGGCGATGGTGTTTCAGGACTACGCGCTTTATCCCCACATGAATGTCGCGAAAAACATGTCGTTTGCGTTGCGCCTGCAAAAGCGCCCGAAGAAAGAAATCAACAAAAAAATCAGTGAGGTCGCGGAGATGCTCGGGCTGACTGATTACCTGCACCGCAAGCCGGCAGAGTTGTCCGGTGGTCAGCGTCAGCGTGTAGCAATGGGTCGTGCGCTTACGCGCGATAGCTCTACCTTTCTGTTCGACGAACCGCTCTCAAATCTGGACGCCAAGCTTCGTACACAGATGCGTGCAGAGCTCGCGATGATGCGCAAACGCGTGCACAAAAACATGATTTACGTCACCCACGATCAGATCGAAGCGATGACCCTGGCTGATCGTATCGTTGTGATGAGCGGTGGCTACATACAACAGCAGGGTACACCGGAACATCTGTTTAAGCACCCGATCAACAAGTTTGTCGCGGGCTTTCTAGGTACACCACCGATGAACTTCCTAAAAGCGGATATCAGTCGCCAGGCAGACCGGACGGTTCTGGCCGGGCCAGGGTTTTCACTGCAGTGTGATAACCAGGCCACGGCCAAACTCGCCAATTTTAGCGGCTCACAGGTAGACCTGGGTATTCGCCCCTCGGATCTGATCTTTGACCCTGCTGCCGACAGCGCTGAATCCCTGCAACTCCACGTCGAACTCTCTGAGTATATCGGTGCACAGTCGGTGCTGATTTGCGACTGTGCCGGTGAGAAAATAATGGTGGAGCTTAAATCAGACACCCCTATCGCGTTAGGCGAGCAACTTAAGTTTCGGATCAATATGGCAGACGTACACCTGTTTGATCCAGCCAGTGAGCACGCGCTCGTATAGTGCGGGCAGATATTATTGACCATTCCTTTGGAGGAAACAGATGTTACAAAAACTAAAGACACTCGGGCTCGCTGTGACAGTGGCAGCCTGTCTTGGCGGGCAGGCAATGGCTGGCCCGTACGACGAATTCGCCGGCACCACACTGGTGGTGAATTTTCCTGCTCATCCGCACTACAACGCAGTGATGAAAATCCTGCCGGAGTTCACTAAAGAGACCGGTATAGAAGTCGAGGTTGATCAGCTTCCGTACCTGAAAATGCGTGAGCGACAGACACTGGAGCTTGGTCAGGACGAAGGCGACTATGACCTGATCGCCTACGTGGTATTTTCCAAGGCAGACTATGTGTATGCCGATCAACTGGAAAATCTAGCGCGCTACTACATGAACCCGAAACTCGCAGATCCCTCCTACGATGCTGATGATCTGATCGACGGCTACGTCTATAACATTGGCTTTGCCGGTGGCAATAAAGGTTATCTGCAAGGCAAGACCGGTTCATTGTTCGGTATTCCGTATGGGTCTGAAACGTCAGTCCTTGGCTATCGCAAAGATATCTTTGAGAAGCATGGTCTGACAGTGCCGGAAACCTATGAGGAAATGCTCGATATCGCCTGTAAAATTCCTGAGCTCGAGCCCGGTATGGGTGGGCTGAGTTCACGCGCTGCTTCGGGTCATCATGCAAGCCATGCGTTCCTGCTGCATCTGGCACCTCTTGGTGGACGCGTATTTGATGATGCCTGGAACCCTATCGTGAACAACGAAGCCGGTGTACAGGCAGCCAATGCTCTGAAGACGATTGTTGAATGCGGTCCCAAGGGTGCCAGCAGTTTCGGTTTTGGTGAAGCGCTCGGGTCATTTCTCAATGGCGACACAGCCATGTTTCTCGATACCACGGTAGTGGCGGGTCAGATCGACGATCCTTCAAAATCAAAAGTTGTGGGTAAAGTCGGCTGGGCAATGCACCCGATGGGTACCCGCCGTGGCAGCCAGACCGGTGGTTTCGGTATTGGTATCCCTAAAAACGCCGAACACAAAGACGCCGCGTTTTTGTTGATGCAGTGGCTGACATCAAAAAAGGGCGACAAACTGGTCGCACTGGCCGGTGGCAATCCCTCGCGTTTCTCTACGCATGAAGATGCTGAAGTCAATGCGAAGTTCCCACACATGAAAACCTTTGGTGAAGCACTTCAGCATGCTGATCCTGACTGGCGTCCGATTATTCCTGTATGGGGCAAGATCAACGCTGACCTCGGCACAACCTTGTCAAAGGTACTCACCGAAGACCTCGATATCCAAGAGGCGCTTGATGGTGTCGCCGAACGTACCAAAGCGGTAATGGAAGACGCAGGTTACTACACCTGGAAATAACGATGTAACACGCCGACCGGAGTCCGGCGCATCTGTGCCGGGCTCCGCGACACGCTATCGCTAATACTGTCTGGCTGGTAAATGATTACCGGCTCAGCAACGTTCCCAAACTCCGAATCGAGCTGCTATTGCTGCCAAATGAGTTACTCTACGCTTAATCGCTTAACGCCCTATATCTTTCTGGTGCCCGCACTGGTGATTATGGCTATCGCGCTGATCTACCCGCTGGGCTATATGGTGTACGGCAGCTTTCGCTCCTGGGATCCGAGCCAGGCACTGCCCGACACCGACTTTGTCGGTCTGGCCAATTATATCAGTCTCTGGAACGATCCCAACTTTCACGAAAGTCTAATGGTGACGCTGAAATTCGCATTTTCAGTGGTATCCATCGAGATGGTGATCGGTGTCGGCCTGGCGTTGCTGCTGGACCGGAATTTACGCGGTATGTCGCTACTGCGGACCCTGTTTATTTTACCCATGATGATCGCACCGGTCGTGGTGGGATTGATGTGGCGTTACATGTACCACCCAAGCGTCGGGATATTTAACCGATCACTCGAAGGCATGGGACTGGGGTCTGTGGACTGGCTGGGTCAACACGCCTTGTTATCGGTAGTTATTGCTGACATCTGGCAGTGGACGCCGTTTATTTTTATTTTATCGCTGGCGGCTTTGCAATCGCTGCCACGCTCTGCGCTGGAGGCGGCTCGCATTGACGGGGCTACCGGATGGCAGCAGATCATCCATATAAAATTGCCGCTGATGATGCCGGTGTTGATCGTCACCTGTCTGTTGCGATTGATTGATGCCTTTAAAGTACTTGAAGTGATTCTGGTTATGACGGAAGGCGGTCCCGGTTTATCTACGGAAATTCTCGCCTTGCGAATCTCTAGAACTGCCACTGAGTTCCGCGAACTCGGGGTAGCCGCTGCGATGTCGAACTATCTGTTAATGCTGTTATTGCTGCTGACAATCATGATGCTGGCCTATAACAAAGTGCTGGAAGTGCGTGCCGCGCGGGCGCGTCGTATTGCCGAGGAGGGGTTGTAATGGCCGATCAGGAAAAAAAACAACATCCGGCGTTTTATGCACTGTTGGTGCTGTTGATCATGATGTCGGTCGGGCCGATTGCGTTGATGTTCGTCAACTCTTTTAAGCTCGATGTAGACATAATCTCCGGCACATCCGGTCTGTTGTTTTTACCCACCATTCAAAACTATGAAACTGCACTGTGTGATGTGCTTCCCTATGAACTTGATCACCTCGACTTCTGCTCACTGAAGTTTGGCGGTTCGTTTATTAATTCACTGATCATTGCACTGGTCTCCACGGTACTGACACTGATTATTGGTTGCATGGCCGCCTATGCACTGGTGCGCTTCCGGTTTATGGGCAGAGATACCGTGTCGGGTACCACACTGATGGTACGCATGGTACCGCCGGCGGTATTGCTGGTACCGGTGTTCGGCTTGTGGAATAACGAATTCTGTCTCGACAAAGAAGGCTGGCTTGGCGGCTTAATACGGGATAACTTCGGCGGGCGTGGTGATGTCTGCCTGGCTGGTACCCATTCTGGAATCATTCTGATCTATGTGGCGATGAACCTACCGTTCGTCATCTGGATTCTACAGAGCTTTATAGTACAGGTACCGCGTCAACTCGAAGAAGCCGCGCGAATGGACGGTGCCGGCCCGTTCCAGGTGTTCTTTAAAGTCGTGCTGCCGTTGATTAAACCCGGCCTGGCAGCGGCGGCTATCTTCACCTTTCGCATTGCCTGGAATGAATATTTACTGGCGTCAGCGCTGTCGGATCGCGATACCAAAACCGTCCCGATACTTATCGTTAACAATATGTCTGAATTCAATGTCGAGTGGGGCGTGATTATGGCTACCGGTGTTCTGCTGGCTATACCCCCCATTATATTTACCTTGTTCGCCTCACGTCAGATCATCACCGGTATGACTGCGGGTGCGGTCAAAGGGTAATACCGATGTGGGAATATCTGTCAGCACCATTTGATGCTGACCGGGCGCATGAAATATCGGACCTTCGACTGTGGCATGCGAGATTGATGTTTCTGGCCTGGGGCTTTCTGGCACCGTCAGCGGTATTGATTGCGCGTTTTTTTAAGGTTCTGCCCAGTCAGGATTGGCCGAACCGCCTCGACAGTCAGTTCTGGTGGCGTTGCCACTGGATTGGTCAGAGCATAGTGATGGTGTTGACTGTTATCGCCTCCGGCCTGATGATTTTTACGGTACAAAATCAATCGGGCTGGCATGGCTGGCTGGGTTATACGGTGTTGATGCTGGTCTGTGTGCAGGTAATTCTCGGTTATCTTCGCGGCAGCAAAGGCGGCCCGGGTGACCCGCAACCAGATGGCAGCCTGAATGGTGACCACTACAGCATGACCAAGCGCCGCCGTACATTTGAGTCAGTACACAAAACCGTCGGTTACACCACGCTGCTACTGGCACTGTCTACGATCATGGCTGGCCTCTGGCTGGTCAACTCACCTCGCTGGATGTGGTTGATTGTGGCTCTGTGGTGGGGGTGTCTCGCGATAGCCTTTGTGGTACTGCAGCGACGTGGTATGGCTATCGATACCTATCAGGCAATCTGGGGGCCGGATTCAGAGCACCCCGGTAACAAGCTTCCAACAGTGAGTTGGGGGATGAATCGTCGTAGAATAGGCAGCCCTGCGTCTGAGCAAACGGAATAATTATGTTTGGTGTCATTGAAGGTACCGGTTTTGAACCCATCGATGAGGCATTCAACGAGTGTCTCATCGGGCACGCCCGCGTTGAGCGTCTGTGGACCGGTGCGCGATGGTCAGAAGGACCGGTGTGGTTTGCCGCTGGTCGCTATCTGCTGTGGTCGGATATCCCTAACAATCGCATGCTGCGCTGGGACGAGACTGATGGCTCGGTCTCAACGTTTCGAGCACCGTCCAATAATTCCAATGGCAACACCGTTGATCAACAGGGCAGGCTGGTCAGTTGTGAGCATTTGACCCGCCGTGTCACCCGCACCGAACACGATGGATCAATTACCGTATTGGCTGATACCTACCAGGGCAAGCGACTTAATTCTCCCAATGACGTGGTGGTCAAGTCGGACGGGTCTGTCTGGTTTACCGACCCGTCCTACGGCATTATTATGGATTATGAGGGGGATCGGGCCACGATCGAACAAGATGGCTGTCACGTCTATCGGGTCGCCCCTGAGGACCTTGCAATCACGCGGGTGACGAATGACTACCTGAAGCCCAACGGGCTGGCATTCTCCCCCGATGAAAAATATCTCTATATCGCAGATACCGGTGCATCCCATCAGCCGGGTGGCCCGGCTGATATTCGCAGGCACAGCGTTAATGACAACGGCACACTGGGCGATGGTCCGGTCATCGCGACCTGCGACAACGGGCTGTTTGACGGGTTCCGGCTTGACCGTCAGGGTCGCCTTTGGTCGTCTGCCGCCGATGGCGTGCACTGTCTGAACAGCGACGGAAAATTGCTCGGCAAAATTCACGTACCGGAATTCGTCAGCAATGTGTGCTTTGGTGGTCCCAAGCTGAATCGCTTGTTTATATGCGCAACAACGTCTTTGTATTCGGTCTATCTAAACGTCAACGGCGCTCGCTGAGCTGTACGCAATTACAGCTGCGTTTTTGTAACGTTGTTTTTTCCGTGGAATCAGCTTAAAGAGCCGGAGCCGAAAAAACATACCGGCCAAAATGCGCACTGAGTCGGCGCTTTAATCGCATCTATAAAGTCTACCGGTGTGTTTACGGACACCGGTACCTGCATGGCAGATTAACCGTTCGCCGGCCGCGATGGCGCAGGTCTCTATAATACAGAAAGCGCCGCCTTCCGGGGGCGCTGCGATGGCCGGCCGAAGCACTCTAGAATTTTAGCGCTAGTCGATGCTCTAATATTTTATTGTTTAGTCAAACGCCAGTTGAATCTTTAGCGCCTGCGATCGATCGGCGGCCAGCGTGAATGCCTCGGTGGCATCTGTCATCGGCATTGTGTGGGTGATCAGTGGCTTGACATCAACCTGCCCGTTACGCATCCACTCGACACCGGTAAAAAACTCCTCGTGAAAACGAAATGAACCGCGCAACTGCAGTTCTTTTGCAGTCATCTGTTGTACGGGCAGAGTCATATCTCCGCCCAGACCGAGTTGTACAATGGTACCTCGGGGTCGCAAGGCGGCAATGGCTCCGGCCAGTGCTGCAGCGACGCCGGTACACTCGAACAGCACATCAAAATACCCTTTCTCCTGACACCAATCGGACAAGGCATCTTCGTGGCCGGCGTTGACGGCCCGGTTGGCACCAATGGCCTCGGCTGTCTGCAAGGGAAAATCGGCGATATCAGTGGCAATAACTTCCACGGCACCGGCACTGCGGGCAACCAATACACACAAAAGCCCGATGGGCCCGCAGCCGGTGACCAGCACGCGCTTTCCAACCAGGTTGCCGGCCTGTGCCGTTGCGTGAATCGCTACAGCCAGTGGTTCTGCCATGGCAGCTTCTGCCATGCTAAGGGCATCGGCCACCGCGCACTGAGCAGCATCGACGGTGAGCTGCTCGCGAAACGCACCCTGTATGTGAGGGTAGGGCATGGCCGATCCATAGAAGCGCATATTCATGCAATGGTTTGGCTTGCCTTCAAGGCAGTAGCGGCACTGGCGACACGGACGGGACGGCGACACTGCCACCTGTTGCCCGACCTGCAAGTGATCCACATCTGCGCCGGTGGCAATGATGCGACCGGCGATTTCGTGCCCGAGAATCATCGGCTCGCGAAGCTTCACCGTGCCGAAACCGCCGTGGTTGAAATAGTGCAAGTCTGACCCGCAAATTCCACCGCGTTCGATTTTCACCTGCACTTCGCCGGCACCGGGGTCACGTACCGGACGCTCTTCTATTCTGAGATCTTTTGCCGCGTGGGCTACGATTGCGCGCATTAGCGAGCCTCTGGTAATACAGGGGTTAACAGTGGGTGTCCGGCAAAGTGGGCCGCGAGGTTGTCGCGCATGAGTTTACCCATTGCCTGTCGCGTTTGCACGGTACCGGATGCATGATGCGGTTGCAGCAGAACATTGTCCAGCGCCAGCCAGCGCGGATCAATGTCAGGTTCGTTATCAAAGACATCCAGTGCGGCTGCTCCCAGGCTACCGCTCTCCAGCGCATTGAGCAGGGCGTCTTCGTCAATGTTTGACGCACGGGAGATATTGATGAGTGTGCCTTGTTTACCCAGCGCTTCAATCAACTGTTGATTGACGATATGACGGGTATCAGCCGAGGCGGCCAGAGTAACGAAAAGCACATCGGCTTTTGTGGCCAGCTCAATCGCGTCGGGGATATAGGTCCAGCCATCGGCGTAGGGTTTTGCTTCGGTGTCGGTGTAGAGTATCTGGTCAGTAAATCCACTGAGGCGTCGGGCCACCTCAAAACCTATACGACCCAGACCCAGCACGCCAATGCGTTGCCCGTAGACCCGGGTGCCGAGTTTATGGTTGCCCTGTGATTTCCAGTTACCACTGCTGACCCACTGTGCGGCACTGAGCATGTCGCGTTGCAGGCAAAGCAACATGGCGACGCCAAGGTCGGCAACATCGCCGGTGAGTACATCAGGGGTGTTGGTTACCTGTATGCCATTCTGCAGGCAGTGGTCAACGGCGACGGCATCGTAGCCAACGCCATAGACGGTTACGATTTCAGCCGCAGGGCAAGCGCTTAGCAAAGCGCTGTCAGCACCGAGTTCACCCCGCGTGACCAATGCCCGAATCGAACCGCCATATTGCTCCAGTAGAGCTTGTTTGTTGTCGGTTCTGTAGTACGGAAGCATCTGGTAGTTTTCATCCAGCGCTTGCTGATCCCATTCCGGGAGCTCGCCTATTTGCAATACGATCGGTTTCATTTAAATTTCCTGTAGTACTGGAATTAAAGGAATGTTACCGGTAACATCCGTGCTGACGCAAGTAAAACAAATCGACGTGCGTACGGGAAATTCGTTACTCTGACGAATTACCTAAACCACAATGAGGTCCAGCATGGAACTATTCAGTCTTAACGGCAAAACCGCCCTGATCACCGGTTCATCGCAAGGTATTGGCTATGCGCTGGCAAAGGGACTGGCGTCTGCCGGTGCCAGTCTTATCCTCAATGGCAGAGACACCGGAAAACTGGATAAAGCAGCGTCGCAGTTGCGCGATGCCGGCTGCACTGTCACCAGTGCAGCGTTTGATGTGACTGATCACGATGCCGTTCGACAGGCGGTCGATGCACTGGAGAGTGACGGCCACTGTATTGATATATTAATCAATAACGCCGGTATGCAGCATCGCGGCCCACTCGAGGAATTCGACCCCTCGGCATTCGAGAAACTTCTGCAAACCAACATCGCCAGTGTTTTTCATGTATCGCAGGCAGTGGCCAGACACATGATCAATCGCAAAGCGGGAAAAATCATCAATATCGCCAGTGTCCAGACCGCACTGGCGCGCCCGGGTATAGCGCCCTATACCGCGACAAAAGGTGCCGTCGGAAATTTAACCAAAGGTATGGCAACCGACTGGGCCAGGCTGGGTTTACAGTGCAATGCGATCGCGCCGGGTTACTTTGACACTCCGCTTAATGCGGCGCTGGTTGCCGATGCTGAGTTCTCGGCATGGCTTGAAAAGCGCACACCTGCCGGGCGCTGGGGCGAAGTAGAAGAACTGGTCGGTGCAGCGGTATTTTTGTCGTCATCGGCAGCCAGCTTTGTCAACGGCCATACATTGTACGTTGACGGCGGCATTACCGCGTCACTCTGACAATGACCTGCTTCGTAGTTATGGGGGTTGCCGGATGTGGCAAGAGCACTGTCGGGGAGGCGCTGGCAAACCACTTTGCGCTGATCTATGTCGAGGGTGACGCGCTACACGATCAATCCAACGTGGCAAAAATGTCGCGCGGTGAGGCACTGACCGATGATGATCGTTGGCCATGGCTGCAGCGCATCGGTGAGCAACTGGCCAACAGCGATAACCCCACGGTGATCAGCTGCTCAGCATTGCGTCGTGTCTACCGGGACCACATCCGCAAGCACGCCGCCAGGCCCGTGGTGTTTGTGCATCTGGCAGCGGCTCAGTCAGTAATCGCTGAGAGAATGGCAAGACGCACTGACCACTTTATGCCGGTGAGCCTGTTAACCAGCCAGTTCGAGACCCTCGAGCCGCTGCAGCACGATGAAGCCGGCATTGCTATAGATATTTCACAGACCGTGGAGCGCGTCATCGCCGATACGGTCGAGTACGCGGAGCCATTGTTGGTATGACTGAAAAAGTAGCACTGATCGGGGCGGGAGTAATGGGCAATGCCATTGCCACGCGTTTGCTGGACACGGGGCACCACCTGACGGTATTCGATCTCGACCCTGACAAAGTACAAGCCTTAGTCGCTAAAGGCGCCAGCAGTGCGAGTACTGCAGCCGACGCTGCAGCACAGGCTGCTGTCGTGGTACTGAGTCTGAATTCGGCAGACATTGTAGAGCGTGCTGTATTTGGTGATGCGGGTGTCGCGCAGGGAGCCGCTGTCGATACGCTTATCATCGATATGTCATCTATTGATCCGGAAGCCACGCGCCTGTTGGCAGAGCGTGCCGGTGAGCAGCAATTACACTGGGTAGACAGTCCGTTGTCAGGCGGTTCTCCGAAAGCACTGTGCGGCCAACTGACCCTTATGTTGGGCGGTAGTGATCAGGCAGTACACAGAGCGCAGGCCTTTCTGACCGCGCTGTCTACAAACTGCACACACATGGGGCAGGCCGGAGCCGGTCAAACAACCAAGCTGATTAATCAGGTGTTATGCGGTCTGGGGTTTATGGCAATAGCCGAAGCAACCAGACTGGCTCAGGATGCCGGTATCGATGCACAGAGGATTCCCGTCGCGCTGAAAGGCGGTCGTGCCGACAGCGCGCTGTTGCAGGAATACCTTCCGCGTTTTGCCAACCGCGATTACACCCCCACGGGTCGTCTAGATAATATGGTAAAAGATCTCGATGCCGCACAGTCACTTGCAAGGTCGAGCAATACATCGATGCCGCTCACGGCGGTTTGTGCTGAACTTCATCGGCTTATGGTATCGGCAGGCTATGGTGCAGAAGATCAGGCCATGCTGATGGAATACTGGCGTGACAGAGCGCCGGTTTAGCAGATACAGGCAGAAAATAACTACCGCACCGGTGCACGCTGCACCGGGCACCGATTAGTGTGGGTATTAAGGTCTGAAAAAACTCTATCGCTACTATAAAGACACCGACTAAGGCCGGTGGTTTTGCTTTATAGAATTGTGACGATTCCCTCAGCCGTTAACGCATAGAGCGACCCGCCTTGCGGCGGCGGGTACGTGCCAGTGTTGCAGCGGGAAGACCCAGAGCAAGCAAAGTCCAGGTCTCCATAGAACCAGCGCCATTCAGACCGGTGCGAAGCGTCGGGATATCGTTTGTATCCTGGTCGTTATCATCGGTATCAGTATCAGTATCAGTGGAATCGGTATTGTCTGAGTCAGGGATGCCATCGTTATCCGAGTCTGAATCGAGATAGTCCGGGATGCCGTCTGCATCGGTGTCTACACCGGTTTCGGTGGCGTCCGGCACGCCGTCTCCATCGCTATCGTCGTCAAGATAATTAGGGACAGTATCATTGTCTGAATCAACCTGTCCCTCTGTAGCATCGGGTATCGAGTCATCATCGCTGTCGGTATCTATGTAGTTCGGGAGTCCGTCTGCATCGGTGTCGATCTGTCCTTCATCTGCGTCGAGGATAGTGTCATTGTCAGAATCCGTATCGATGTAGTTGGGAACATTGTCGGAATCGCTATCAATAATGCCTTCGTCGGCATCGGGGATACCGTCGCCATCGGAATCAGTATCGCGAAAGTTGCCGATGCCATCTTCATCGGAATCCACGGGGCCTTCGACTGAATCGTCAATACCATCGCCATCAGAGTCGGTATCCAGATTGTCTGGCGTGCCGTCGCCATCGGTGTCCGCGGTGCCTTCAACTATGTCTGGAATTCCGTCACCATCAGAATCAGTATCGTTGGTGTTGATTCCGTCAGAATCAAGATGATCTGCTAGACCATCGTTGTCCGTGTCGACCGCACAGCCATTGATGATTCTTGAATTCTGAGCGCTGAAATCATCAAACGCCGTGACGACGTCAATACGTGCTGTATCAATGGTTGCCGGTGCTGTGGTTAGAACGGTTCTGTGTGTCCACGACCTGAAGGTGGAGCTTGCCATGCGCAATGCCCCCATGGTGGCTTCAGTGTTAACAACACTGCCGCCATTCTGCGCTGTAATATGCGCTATGTTTCCATCGTCCGGGGCACTGGCCATCTCGGCATAGGCGGTGTCATTCAGTACAATATTCAGGATCGTTGATCCCACTGACCCTATTGCGTTGTTCCAACCGATATCGACAGCAAATTGTGACGAACCTGTGGGCACATAACCGACTGGACAATCCTCCATTACCGCGGTCCAGGTTACGCTGGTTTCGTTATCGATAGACGCATCATCAATGCCTGAAAGTGCGCGATCATCTAGAACGCCTTCGGCAGAATCGATGACCGTGTCACCATCACTGTCTGTGTCGCGAAAGTCGGCTTTGCCGTCAGAGTCTGTATCTGTGTTTCCCTCGATATAGTCAGGAAGCCCATCGTTGTCAGAGTCGCTGTCGAGGTAGTCCGGGATATTGTCCCCGTCAGTATCAACGTTGCCTTCCAGCGCGTCGCTGATGCCGTCGGCATCTGAATCCAGATCAAGGTAGTTCGCTGTGCCGTCAGCGTCGGTATCGGCAATTCCTTCAATGGAGTCTGCAACGCCGTCACCATCAGAGTCGGTATCCCGGTTGGCCGGCGTACCATCACCGTCGCTATCTGCCGTGCCTTCAACCAGGTTGCAGATGCCGTCGTTGTCATCATCACCAGTGGCACAGGCCAGCATGGCAAGTGAGTTGTAGGCAACAAACGGTGGGTCAGCATACTGCGGCAGTTCTACTCTAATCTTACGCGCGTTCTGAAGCTGCTGGTTGCTTAAGCCAAATTCACTGAGCTCGACACCAAACCCTTCGAGTTCCTGAGATGACGCCACAGCGTTAGACGGGTAAGGCGGGGTTGTAGAAAAGCGATCATTAGACAGGTTGGCAATGTCCGGGTGAGCATTTTCGGGAGATCCAACCGGTGTCCCCAGTACGTTGTCGTTGCCGTCGAGCAGGGTAAATACTATCTCGGCGGATCGAGCAGCCGCTGAATTGAAATAGATAAAATCTATCCGCCCGTCGCCAACGTGGTCCGTGTCGAGCGCATAGAAAAAGAAGTCGAGCGTTGCATCCATGTTGTTGGCGAAAGTAGAAAGACCAAGGCCATTGATTCCGTCAGTCATATACGGCGTGACATCGTTGTCAATGATGGGGTATACCGGGCCGCCCCAACCGCCGTCGTTGTCGTCATTCGCACCCTGGCCGGCATCATTCGATTGAGCTGTAACCGGTATAAAGGCACGGAATTCGCCAGGTGTAAAGACGACACCGTTAGCGCTTAGAGTAGCGTCATCGACACCGGTCGATATTGTCACACCATTAGCGGTAACCGATGTCAGGTTGTGCATTGTGTCCGCGGCAACCAGTGAAGGAGCCGATTCAGACGTCTGCCAGAATCCACCCAGATCGGAGGTAATGCCAGTGATTGATTGCTCAGCCTGTGCGGATGAAATATAGACAATCCCCATACAGGCGAAGGTAACTGACTTACTGAATTTTTGGTTCATTGTATATTCCGATTAAAAGTGTCTGGTGTATAGACTTCGCGGGAAGGCCACTATTTACAGTTGGCAGGCGGGCTCGGAAGTATTTGTCGACAGGTGCTCAGACGCAACACGGCCGGCGATGTGGATCTGAGCCGTGCTCGTAAAAGCTTGATGAATCGTGTGGCAGAAGGTGGCGATGCGCCCACAAGGCAGGCATGACAACCCGAAGATGTGGCTAGCAACACTGCATGCAAGCCGGTAAGCGCGTTGGTAGAGAGTCTGGTGCATCGTTAGTTCCCAAAGACAGGCCTGAACGTCGGGTGCTTCGTTGCAAATGCACTGCCAGTGGTTGGAACACATTGAAACAAATAGTTAAATGACTGCGGTATCCGAGGGTTCCGTGATCGCAGCAAATCCGGATGTCGAGTCGGTGTTAGAGCAGCGCCAAAGCACCTGACTGGTATCAGGTAAATACCGTACCAAGAGGGGCCGGCAGTTATATGATGGTGATATCCTCAACAGGTACACGAATTACAGTTCTACGGTCTATGCAGAGAGCCACAACGGAGAGCCACTGCCTGGATTCAGTCTCAATACTTGTCAGTGTATAGCAGGCGTGCGGATCACTGCCGGGACAATCACGTCGAATTTACCCCCGTTGATACAATGCCTCGATTCTTCAATGGCATGATCCCATGCAACTGCAGCTTCAGTAAAAATCTCTGTCGATTCTTTTTTCCATCCGGGTCAACCATGCGCGTAAAGTGACCGCTTCTATCATTTGCTGTGATATTGCATCTTTTTGATTCTCAGGCAGTACCGCTAACAATGCCGGACTCGAACTTTTGATCGTAATGTTGTTAACCGACCTGGCAACATAAAACACCCACCGTCACTGCACAGCGATAACCGCCATGGCTTAACGACGGTAAGCACATCTGCCTATTTATTGGGGGGCTTGGTGCTTTGTCCATTAGCTGCTGTGACCAGTGCCTTGAATTGCGCATCAATAAATTTCAAAAAGCCGTTAAGTAAATGAGAACGTACATCATCACCGTTGGTGATCAAGGCGATGGTGCGCGTGGGGGTTGAGAGTTTCAGGTTCAGGGCAGTTACCGTGTAACGTTTAACCAACTGGTTGAGGACATTTTCCGGCAGAACGGCCAGGCAGTCAGATTGCTCTAGAATCTGCACCACGCTGGACAATGACCCACCGGAAAAGGCCGTCCGCACGTGTTTTACGCCCAGCCGGTTTAGCACGTCACGCATGTCTGTTTCAAGCGGGCTTTCGGAGGGTGGAGATATCCAGCGGTACTCCAGCAGTGCGGCGGGCGTCGCTTTGACACGCCGGGTCAGCGGGTGATCTTCGCGACAGGCAATGATGTTTTTTGCGGCAACCAGTCGTCGGCTGCTGAGCCCACGGGTAATATCCATGGTGTCCACCGGTGCTACCACGACATCAATTTCGCGTCGTTTCAGTCGCCGCAGAAGTTGCGCCGTGTAGGCGTGCGTCTGATCTATGCGCACATCTGGCTGGGCGCGCTGGAAAGAGGCGATCATCGGGGTGAGTACCGCATCACTTAAGTAGGGGGTACCGCCAAGTTTCAGCAGTCCTTCTGTGCCTCCCTTGAACTGCTCGACCGCGTAGGCGGCCCGGGCGCTGGCAACCAGCACCGCGCTGCCTTGTGATGCCAGTGATTCGCCGAGTGCAGTCAGACGCCAGGGACGGCTTGATCGATCGAAAATTGGCGCACCAATGCGGATTTCCATATCAGACACCAGCCGCGATAGCGCAGGCTGAGACGTGCCAAGAATAGCGGCCGCAGCGGTCAGGCCACCGCGTTCACGGATCACATGCAGCGTGGAAAGGTGTTTGGGATCAAGTGCCATATCAGATTGATATAATAACGTGTTAAACCATCATTTCATATACATGCTTGTGTCAGGTAGTGTCTGTGCGGATACAGAGGGGTTGCACAGAGGGCACTGTCGCCGGAAAAGTACCTGTCCGGGTTTCCTGTCGAGAGCCCTCTGACATGCCACATTCGCTATCAGCACTGGAGGAATACATGACTTACACCCGATTGACGAGAGTCAAGCAGATAGGACTGAGTTGCATTGCCGCGAGCCTGCTCGCTGCCTCGTCTGCGGTTACTGCCGCCACTATCGACGGCCCGAAAGTGTTCTGGAAAATTTCCATGTGGGGCAACCCGCGGGCGCTTTCAGTTGGCATGGAAGAGTTGGCTAAGAGAGCGGCAGAGGAGACTGACGGCAACTTCACTATCAAGATTTTTTACGGAGCGCAGTTGTCCAGCAATCGTGAAAACCTCGACGGCCTGAAGCTCAATGCCTTTGAAGGCGCGGCAATCTGCAATTTCTATCACCCCGGCAAGAACCCGGCGTGGATGGTATTTTCACTGCCGTTCCTGCCACTCGGTGATCCTAAAGTCGACAAATACGTTCGCTCTAAGATGATGGAACACCCGGCAATCGTCGCCGACATGGAGCGCTGGAATGCAATGCCGTATGTGTCGGGCCTGTTGCCACAGTATGAGATTCTCGGTAAGGGTGAGCCGCCACTGACACTTGAGCAATGGTCTGGTTTGCGTGTCAGGGCTGGAGGTGGTCTTGGCTCGGCGATGGAAAAACTCGGTGCCGTCAAGCAAACATTGCCCGCCGGTGAAAGCTCCACGGCGTTTCAGCGTGGTGCACTCGACGCGGCGGCATTCCCCTACACCTATGCCCATGTGGCCTTCAAGATCTCGGATGAAGCTGAGTGGTATACCAGCAATCTCGCGCCGGGCACCTCCGAATGTGGGTGGGTTTTTAACAAAACCGCCTATGAGCAACTGCCACCACAGTACCAGCAGTTCCTGATGGATAATCGCGACATGGTGATGGACATGGAGCAGGCCGCCTATGCCGAACAAGACGCCAAAAACCTGCCCGAATTTGAAAAAAGCATGACCAAGATCGTCTATTCCGAGGAAGACCTGGCACGCTTTAAAGAGATTGCCGGCAAGCCCGTATGGGACGAGTGGATTGAAGCGAATAAAGACAAGTTCGACTCACAAGGATTGTTTGACGCAATCTGGACCTACGCCGAAGAAGCCAAGTAGCACTCAGACCTGCTGACTGCAACCTGATGGCAGACCCGTCTGATCAACCGGTGGACTGGACTCACAGCACGGTCGGCAAGCTCGACCGTGGCTTGCAGCCTGTCGAAGATATAGCCAACCTGATTGCCGCGGTGGCGATCTTCATACTGATGCTGCTCGGCACAGCGCAGATTGTTCTGCGCACGGTGTTCAATTCACCGATTGCCGGCTATATCGACCTGGTCGAGCTCTCCATGGCGGGAATGGCGTTTATGGGGGCTGCCTACTGCCAGCGACTCGGTGCGCACATACGCATGGAAATCCTGGTGTCGCACCTGCGTGGCCGGTGGCTGTGGGCATTTGAAGTCTTTGGCACCCTGGTGGCGATGATCATCATCGGCGTATTGGTCTGGTATGGCTGGGGCCACTTTCTGCGTTCTTATCAATTGGGGGATACCACCATTGATGCAGAGTACCCGGTCTGGCCGTCCAAGCTGCTGGTGCCGATAGCCTTTGCTTTGTGGTGGCTGCGACTGAGTGTTCAGCTGGTCGGGTCCCTTCGCCTGTTGCACAATCCAGCTCTTGAGCCTGCCGGTGTTGCGGTTATTCAGGATGTACGCAGTGTGGCAAAGGACGAAATACAAGAAGCGCTTGGCGAACCTGTCGATCATCTTGTAGCGCCGGACAACACCGCCACCAACAGAGAAGCCGAATGATCATAGGTATCGGTTTCGATGACCCGTTTCTGGTCGGGCTGATCGGCCTGGGCCTGATCTTCATTCTGGTGCTGCTGGGTGTCCGCGTTGTGTTTGCGGCTTCAGTAGTCGGTCTGCTCGGTCTGGTTGAACTGCTTGGCTGGGGACCTGCGGCGGGCATCGCCGGTACCATTCCGCATTCTAAATCATCGGTCTACGCGCTCAGTGTGTTGCCAATGTTTATTTTTATCGGGTTCCTTGCCTTTCACGCAGGCATGACTCAGCAATTGTTTGATGCCGCCCGCAAGTGGGTTGGCTGGGTCCCCGGTGGACTCGCGGTAGCAACGGTTTTTGCCACCGCAGGCTTCGCGGCGGTGTCGGGTGCGTCGACAGCTACCGCCGCAGTGTTCTCACGCGTTGCTATACCGGAGATGCTGAAATACGGTTACGACAAAAAACTCAGTGCCGGTGTGGTTGCCGCTGGTGGCACTCTGGCATCTCTTATTCCACCGTCGGCAATACTGGTGATATACGCCATCATCGTCGAGGAATCCGTCGGTCAGTTATTGCTGGCTGGCTTTTTACCCGGTCTGGTATCGGCTCTAATCTATGCCGCTATCATCATCTGCTGGGCCACTGTTAAACCGGCCGATGCACCGGCGGTAACCGGATACACCTGGAAACAACGCTTCCTGGCGCTACCCGGTATATCGCCGATATTTCTGGTGGTGTTTATAATTATGTCGGCCATCTATCAAGGGTGGGCGACACCGACCGAAGCCGGTGCTCTTGGTGCGATGGTGGTGTTTTTACTGGCATTGATGAAAGGCACGCGGGTTACCACTATTCGCAGCGCACTGATGGAGTCTGCCAAACTCACGGTAATGATTTTTTCATTGATCTGGGGTGTGCTGATTTTCGTGCGATTCCTGGGGTTTTCCGGTCTGCCGGAAGCGTTTACCAGCTGGATCGTCGGCCTTGATGCTTCACCTATGACGATCATGATCTGCATCCTGCTGGCCTATGCGGTACTGGGTATGTTTATGGACGCCATCGGCATGTTATTGCTGACGCTGCCGGTCGTGTATCCCGCGGTACTTGCACTAGGGTTCGACTCAATCTGGTTCGGCATTATCGTGGTAAAGATGGCAGAGGTCTGCCTGATCACACCGCCTATCGGGCTGAACTGCTTTGTTGTTAACGGGGTACGCCCGGACATTTCACTGTCCGATGTGTTTCGCGGCATAGCGCTGTTTTTTGTCGCGGATGTCATCACAATCGGATTACTGCTGGCGTTTCCTGAAATAGTCACCTGGCTGCCCAACCTGATGAAAAACTAATGATCGGAACCGCGCTATGAAGCTTGCTGTTACTTTGCCACTCGCGACTGCCGCATCTATAGTCGATGATGCTCTGCTTGCGGCACGACAAGAATCACTGTTACCGACAACTGTCGTCGTCCTGGATGGCGGCGGTAAACTGCTGGCAATGAAGAGCGAAGACGGCTCCGGTTTGTTGCGTTTCGACGTTGCTTTTGGAAAAGCGTGGGGGGCGTTGGGCATGGGCATGTCCAGCCGATTGATCCGTGACCGGCTTTGCGCCCGGCCGGTGTTCCAAAACTCGTTAATTGCGGCATCAGAGGGGCAATTAGTGCCTGTCCCCGGAGGGGTGCTCATCGAAGATAAAGACGGCTATACCATTGGTGCGGTAGGGATCAGTGGTGATACCTCTGAGAAAGACGAATACTGTGCGATCACTGCTATCCGCAAAGCAGGACTCCACAGTGAGCCAAAGAACATCGACGAAAACTGGCGCACGTCTACTCTGTCCGATCACGAAAAACGGAACTAGCCGTGGCCATTTCGTGTATCCACTCGCTGATCAAAGTGCCGGGTATTGGTCTGCAGGCGCGGCCTGGTCGCGTCCGCTTTATTGATAAGCGTCAGAGTGGGGCGTCCAAGGTATTCCTCCGGCAGCAGCATCAGTCGGACAAAGCGGGTAGAGATCCGGTCAACTGCGGTCGCCTTCACCGGTGCATTGGCTTCTTCAAACCACGCCTTGCCCGGTGTCATATCGTCAGCACCATGCTCGCCGTCGACATGCAAACCGCCCGATACCAGATAGCGAATGCCGGCCCCCGGATGCGTGTGTCGATACGCAATTGCCGCCGGCGGGAAGTCCACCTGATCAAGTCTCATGACAGCCGAGGGCCCGGGGGCTTTAAAGTTACAGGAAAGTACCAGCGTGCGATCTATAGAATCCCGGTTGTTGCCAGTATGTGCGCTGTCGTTAAAACCGAAGCGAATGACAACAGCGGGGTCAGAACCACGCTGGTCAAGGCGGGTTCCTTCGGCAAGATAGATACCACAGCCCTCATCGAGCGGTTTATCGTTGCAACTCAGGGCTCCGGTTTGCAGCCATGCTGCACCATGCCCACCGCGATGAATGTACACAGAGCCGGGCTGCCATTGCTCCCTGAACACTGACAGGGTTACCGTATTTAAAACGACTGACATAGAGATATTCTATCACTAAAAAAATATTAATCAGACCGGGTTTCTGTGCCCTGGCGGCCTGCATTCCGCGAACGCGCAGGGACAGTGTTTTTTTTTAAAATTGGTCGCGTCACTACTGGGAAAACTCGCAACGACCAACAAAGCACCGCCAATGCACGTTATCGCAACGCCGGTTTCAACCGCTTAGTTGTCCGGCAGCTGTTTATAGTTATTCACGCAAGCAGAAAACGCAAGGCAAACTGTGTTTTCTGCATCATCATCAGGAGGAGTTATGATTATTAGAACCACAATCAAAATGGCCACTATCACAGCACTGGCATCGACGCTGTTCGTCTCCCTTGCCGCCCAATCAGCCGAACTTCGTATCGGGACGGCCAGTCAGGGCGGAGCGTTCTATCCGGTTGGTCAGGCAATATCATCACTGGTAAACAAGCATGCCGATGGATTAACCATGGTGCCGGTGGTTACCCAGGGGTCGGTTGAAAACCCGCGTCTGGTCAACCGGAGTGAAGTTGATGTCGCCATTACCAACAATAACCTTTCGGTACTGGCTAACAAGGGCGTTGGCCCTTACAAGAAAGCCGGTGCTATGCAATTGCGGGCACTCGGCTCGCTGCATTTCAGCATCCTGCATATGATCACGCTGGCTGACTCACCGGTAAACAGCATAGCTGATCTTAAAGGTAAGCGTGTGGCTGTCGGCCCGGCCGGCGGGGGAACAATCCCGTTTCTAAATCAAGTGCTTGCTCTGGCTGACCTGACCTCTGATGATATCACGCCAAGCTTTCTTTCCTACGCAGACGGATTCAGTCAATTGTCCGATGGCAATGTCGACGCCGCATTTGCTCTAAGTGGCTATCCAGCGGGCGCTGTGATGCAGGCTCAGGCAAATAAGAAACTAAAATTTATTGCCTTTAGTGATACCGAATTGACCACCGCGCTTGAGAAACACCCCAACTATAACCGTGTTGTGGTCCCGGCCGATGTGTATAAAACCGAGTCGGACGGAATTGTTCTGGGGGTAAATAACATGCTGATTGTCGATGCCGGTATGGACGAGGAATCTGCATTTCAAATTACCCGGGCCGTTTATGCGCACATGGATGAGTTTAGAGCTGAAAACGCATTTGCCCGGCAGATTGAGCCCGAGCGTTCGCTTGACCTTAAAATCCCGCTGCACCCGGGGGCTGAACGCTTCCATAAGCAACAGTAGCTGACTTCGTTAAACCTGGTCCTCAGCGGTTGTTCTACCGTTGAGGACCACATAGTAAGTGGCAATGAAAATACTACTCGACACAGTATTTAAACACGCTATAGCTATAGTGGCGTTTATAGTGGGCGCATTTCACTTACTAAATGTCAGTGGGGTTGTGGTTCTTTCTACCCGTGATATTCGCATTTTTCACCTGATGATGATGCTGATTCTGCTATTTCTGACGCAACCCGGGCTTAAAAAATACGCGCACACACTGACTGATAAAATAATCAGCCTGTGTCTTGTACTGCTGAGTATTGGCAGCAGCGTGTTTATTCTCAGTCGCTGGAAAGACATCGCTATGAGCGGCGGTGATACCGATCGCCTTGATGCCTGGGTTGGCCTGTTGTTGATCGTGCTTGTGCTGGAAGCGGCCCGTCGTGGGGTTGGAGCCGCTCTGTGTATCATCTGTACGGTGTTTTTCACCTATCCTTTTTATTCAGAGTTCCTGCCTGGTGTGTTGTACAGTCGCGGGTACGGGGTAGAGCGGATTGCTGAACTATTAACAACAACATCGCAGGGAATCTACGGTATACCGCTTGGGGTGTCATCGACCTATATCATCTTGTTTGCAATCTACGGGGCTTTTCTCAGTACCTTCGGAGCCGGTGAGTTTTTTTTCAAGGTGGCCAACCGCCTGACCCACGGTCTGCGGGCGGCCGGTGCCAAGACCGCCGTTATTTTCAGTACTTTGCTCGGGATGATATCGGGTTCTGCGGCGGGTAACGTGGCAGTAACCGGCACACTGACTATCCCGATGATGAAAAAAGAAGGTTATCAGCCGCATCAGGCCGGGGCTATCGAGGCGGTGGTATCCACCGGTGGACAGATCATGCCGCCGGTGATGGGCGCCGCGGCATTTATTATGGCCGAGATAGTCGGAGTGCCATACACAAAGATTATGCAGATAGGACTAATACCAGCGCTGCTGTTTTTTGCCTCGGTATTTTTTGTGGTGCACCTGCAGGCCGTAAAAAGCGGTATCACCAGCGATCAGCAACCAGTAGATGACGATGAACCGCTGTGGTTGATTTTGCTCAAGGGAGGGCAGTTTATCATCCCTTTTGTGACGCTGATCGGTATGATGCTAAATGGATATTCTCCCTTCAAAGCGTCGTTTTATTCTATTGTTATTTTGTTGCTGGCACACGTAATCTGGAACAGGCGGCTATCCGTAGACATAATTCATAAATCGGCCACCGCCATAAGTCACGGTGCGAAAAGCGTCATTCCAATTGCAGTGGCGTGTGCTGCTGCCGGCATAATAGCGGGTGTTTTAGGGATAACCGGTTTCGGGTCAAAAGTATCCGGGCTGATTTTTGCGGCCTCAGGCGGCATTACTTTTATTGCCCTGTTGCTGACCATGGTGACCGCGATCATTCTTGGTATGGGGTTGCCGACTACAGCGGCGTATCTCATTCTCGCTACGGTGGTTGCACCCGCGCTGTCCAATCTGGGCGTGAGTCTGCTGACGGCTCATATGTTTGTATTTTTTTATGGTTGCGTATCCACCATTACACCTCCCGTGGCATTGGCTTCTTACGTGGCAGCCGGCATTGCCGGCGCTGACATCAACCGGGTAGGCTGGACTGCTTTTTTCTACGGGCTTACCTGTTACATTTTACCGTTTATGTTTTTCTACGGGCCGGAGCTACTGATGGAAGGTGGCATTATCGCTGTGCTGTTAGCGGCGATCACCGGATTGCTGGGTGTGTATTGTATTGCGTGTTTTATTATCGGATATTTCAAAACACCGTTACGGTTGTGGCAGCGTGGGGCTATGGCCTGTGCTGGAATTCTGCTGCTGATGCCAGGTGTCGTGACCGATGCAATGGGTGGTGCAATACTGCTTGCGGTGTGGATGCATTCGCGCCAGCATGCGGCCTAGTTGGGGTTGTCAAAAATTACTTTTTAACCAAATCAATTAAACGCAGGTGAAAATGGCCAGATCAATCAGAAGAGTCGTTACCGGTCACGATGAGAACGGTGTGGCGACGGTAATATCAGACAACCGGGCCGAGTGTATTCTGCAGCGTCCCAACCGCCCCGGTGTGACCCTGACAAATCTATGGATGAACAATAAAACCCCGGCCGCCATGGAACGCCACGACGACCCGGTCGACGGACCACTGGTGCTGCAACCTCCAGCGGACGGATCGGTGTTTCGCATTGTTCAGTTCGACCCGGAAAATCCGCAAGAACTCGCCAAACTCGACGGCAAATCGGCGTTCGCTGAAATGGGCGCCGCCGCCAATATTGTCGAGAATGCCCGCCATCCGTTCATGCACCGGACCGACTCACTTGACTACAGTGTGATCCTCAGCGGCGAGATTTACATGATGATGGACGAGGAAGAGTATCTGTTGAAAGCCGGTGATACTGTGGTACAGCAGGGCACCAACCATGCGTGGTCCAACCGAGGCAGGGAACCCTGTCTTATTGCGTTCATACTGATCGATGCTGTTAAATAACCCGTGTGCTTTTAACACGTCGCTGTGAAGATGCCAACAGGGAGGCTGCCGCGCAGCTGTTTTGTAGGCAAACCAGCGCAGTGCGTTGTCGCCTGCAAAGGGCTTTTACCTGCGGTGCCATTATTTTTTGACAACTAACCTGTCCATACAAGCCCACTGGTTAAAATTACCAGTCAAAACCGATATTATTACCGCGACCAGTTCGTTGTAGTCTCGAAGATTAGTCGGCAAACTGCGTACAGCAGAATCAGTGGTAGCGGTGGCGTTGGTAGCCTATGCAGCGGCGTGGCGGTGCAGGGTACGGTCGTTGCTATTTCGATTCGCTAACAAAAACCATGGTTGGGAGTCGTAATGACGGATGAATTTAAACGGCGTATCTACACAATATTAACCGACCCCGCAGAGGACGACCGCACCGGGCAGTTAATTTCCAACGCCATAATGCTGCTGATCATTCTTAATATCACCAGTAGTATTATGGAAAGCGTCGACAGCGTCAGTGTGCCCTATGCCGGTTTTTTCTATTACTTTGAGCTGATATCGGTAATCATATTTTCGGCCGAGTACCTGCTTCGACTGTGGGCTTGTCCGGTCGCGGACGAGTACAGCAAGCCCATCTCCGGTCGGCTGAAATTAATGGGTAAGCCGATGTATATCGTCGATCTGCTCGCTATTCTGCCGTTCTATATCCAGGCGCTGTTCCCGGGAATGGATTTGCGATTCCTGCGGGTGTTGCGGCTTTTTCGAATCATTCGCTTGTTCCGCTCCCGAAAGCTCCGCGCCGGTATGGCACTGATTGTCATGGTGCTGCAGCAACAGGGGCAAAAGCTGATCATGTGTTTTGCGATGATGGCGATTCTGGTCGTGTTGTCGGCCAATATCATGTATCTGCTGGAGAGCGAAGCTCAACCAGAGGGATTTTCAAGCATTCCCGCAGCAATGTGGTGGAGCGTTATAACAGTGACCACTATCGGATATGGCGACCTGTTTCCGATTACCGTTTGGGGTAAGCTGTTCGCGTCACTGGTTAGTTTTGTCGGCATCTGTGCGGTGGCCCTGCCCATTGGCATTCTAGGGTCAGGTTTAATAGAGGCAATGGGGCAGGTGGAAGAAGAAAAATCTGACGCCAACAGCCGCCAGCCGGCGTCCGGCCAGTGCCCACACTGCGGTAAGTCAGTGAAGCTGGTACCTACTGATACAGATGGGCCGATGTGAGTTTCATCAAAATACATCCAATGTCGGGAAGTCAGCACCGGCTTCAATGCAGTCCCACAGATAGATAGCCATACCGGGGTCTCCGGTCCAGAGCGGAAACCGCGGTAGCTTGTAGTGTCCTGTGATTTCCTTGTATTGCTCGATACAGTGCATCGCGTATGTTCGCGCACGCTGCAACCAGAGGTCATCGCCGGTTCGTTGGTATAGTTTTAAAAATGCGTAGCCGTTACCACTTGTTCCGTGGCACAGGCTGGGTCCTTTTTCAAGCAGGCCGGCATGCCAGATCAGCTCGCCTCCTTTCAGTAGCATCTCGTCAAATTCCTCATTCAGACCAACCGGCAGCGAGGCCAGCGGGATAATCATCCCCGGCGCTCCATGACAGAATTGCACCAGTGGTTTGCCGGTGTTGTCGGGGGAGTACGTCGGCCACCAGTTGGCATGGTTGTCATCATAATGTGCGGTATTGACGGTTGTAGTCATCACGCGGGTGGTGATTTGCGTCACCTGCTTTTGCGTCAGCAGCGGGAAGCCTTTGATTAGTGCCAGAGCATTACCGCTGAACCCATGTACCGGTCCTAGAAAGTAGTTTTGCTTGCTATAGACTTCAACATGCCATAAGTGCCCAACGCCCCTGACCGCTTGCCAGTCATTGAGCATCAGGCGCGCTTGTTTGCGGTAGAGGGTTCCCCAGTGCTTTTCGCCAGTCCACTCAGACATGAATGTCGCCGCCAGCATAGAACCTGCCAGTCCCCACATCAGTTCCCGCACCGGCTGATCGTTGTTTTCGGCAATGGCACTGGCGATCTCGTCGGCCTTTGCAGAATCCGGGTTGCGTTGGAACTGCATCATCAGCAACGGTAATACGCCGAACAGGTAAGAGGCGTTTTCCGGGTGTGGGGTGCGCTTGCGGTACTTGCGGTTGTCTGAAACCAGTTGATCGAGTTCAGGGGTAATGTCAAAGACGGTTTCAACAGCGCCACGGCGTTGCAGGTAGTCCAGCGCCCACAGCGCACCGCCGCGACCAAAATAAAAATCAGATTTTATCTGGCCACCCGCATCCAGCGGGTGCTTTTGCCACCTGGTACCGGAAGCCGCCTGCTCTGCAACCGATGCTGCGATCTCGGCAATACTATGGCGAACAGTTGTTTCGTTCCATGTCACCGCTGGGGCGTTGTAGTGTCTTTTTGCGTTAAACAACCCTAGTCTCCCAACGCTGGTGTCCAGTGGCCGGTTGGTGGCCAGTGCCGGCGACCTGCGCGGACAAGTTAACCGCTGACAGGAACACCAATCGCGTGCCGTCTAGGTCTGCGCGGCAGGCGTGCCCAGCCGGGTAGAGAAACTCACGGCGTTTTCATCTGTGGCGGGGTGGTCGGGCACATAGCCGGCGGTGATATAGCCATCGCCATCCAGCGTGATGGTATCACGGTGAACATAGACAAAAGGCTGGTTGTTCTTAACTACGTAAGTACCATTGGTGCTCAGATCTTCCAGTACATACATACCTTGCTTGCATTCGATTTTGGCGTGTATCCGGGACGCTGATGTGATCAGGGTTTGCATCGCATTGCTCGCTTCACGGCCGACCGTGCAGCTGTCGCCACTCTTTGACAATGTGACTGATCGGGTTCCGCACTTGAGCTCGAGCTGAAACGCTGTGCTGTTGCTGCCGTGACGCTTTGGCTGTTTGACCACCATCATTGTCATGCTTTCGGTGTCTTCTACCTCCCAGGGAATCCGGTAGATGGGAAGGGGCTTATCCACCCCCTTGAGCGGCAGTTCATTGAGCAGTTGCGTTGGGCCTGCCGGCAATCGGGTAAGCCGTTCCACCACTTCCCGGGTAGTCATGATCTCGTTGGTCCTGGCCAATCCGGCCACGCGAGCTGCAATGTTCACCGCATTGCCGTAGACATCGCCCTGATCCGAGATTGCGCTGCCCCAGTGAAACCCGACACGCACTGACAACGGCCCATGACGGTGCGCCTGCTGAATGCTGACCGCGGCTGCACAAGCCGCATCGCAGGTGCTGAATTTGGCCAGCACCGCATCCCCCACGGTGCGCAGGAGTTCCCCGTTGGCCTGCTCAATAGCTTTGCCCATCGCCGCGAGGCTGTCGGCAATGAGTTGGTGTGCCTGAGCGTCGCCTGAGCGTTGGTACAGGTTGGTGCTGCCGCCAATATCGGCAAATAGTATCGCTAAATCGGTTGCGTTGGACTCAGCTGTGGTGGTATCCGCGTCCGCTTCAGTCATAAACGTATCCCGATGTGGTCAGCAGTGCGACTGACGAAATCAGTGGTTGCTGACGGGCGAAGCCGTTAATGCCCGCCGTAACCGTTTGGTCCGATAGTAACAAGTGACGGTTCCTCCGGGCAATTTCCGGGTGCTGTGCTTTCAGGCCGTGTCGCCAGATCATGCTTGCTTCCTTTCAATAATGGCGGTGGTATCGATTAGTCCGTTTTCTACCAGGTTACTGATTTCACCGACAAGTTCATCTTGTCAGTCTATCAACTGCAGCACCTGAGAGGATTACCCGCGATAACAGTGCTGTGCTGTGCAGAGGCTGAGTGAAATAATAAGCCATCGTTATGCATTAACCCTTACCCGTCAAGGAGAAAATGTACAGGTAACCCGCCCGCCATCAGGCGCCGGCGCACAACAACTGATGCTCACGACAAAAGACAGGTTCAGTGCCACTGTGGGATAATAGGACCACCCCGATCGGATTTTCACACATGCAAGCGTCCATTGATGTTGTCACTTTCTACGACGAACACCCAATCAATTTGCAGGAAATACTGTCCCGTGCGGTGGCCAGTGGCCTTTCGGTTGATTCGCTGACAGCGGCAGATCTGTGGACGTGGGATCAGGACCACTACGGTGGTCTCGCGGCAGTGGATGCGATGGCAGAAACACTGCAGATCAGTGAAGCAACACAGGTAATTGATCTTTGCTCGGGGCTAGGTGGCCCGGCCCGTTATCTGGCAACGACTCACGGCTGCCGGGTTCACGGTGTCGACTTAAACCAGACCCGGGTTGATGGAGCCACAGAGCTCACTCGTCGGGTAAATCTGTCTGACCTGGTCACGTTCAGCCAAGCCGATGTCTGCAAGCTGCCGATGGCTGACAACCGTTTCGATTGCGCCATCAGTCAGGAGGCTTTTCTACACATCGAAGATCGTGAGTCCTTACTGGCCCAATGTCACCGCGTACTGTCCAGCGGCGGTAAGCTCGGGTTCACCGACTGGACCGCTGGTGCCGGATTGTCCGATGAGCACCGATTGCGATTTGCCAATACGTTTGCCGCCAGTCGCATTGTGTCGGTGGATGAGTACGAAACCCTGTTACAGGAAGCGGGATTCCGCGTTGATTCCGTCACCGATCTGTCCGAATTGTGGCAGGACATCCTCAAGGATCGGCTGCGGATGTTCCGCTCGCTGGAAGATGAGACCGTCAAACGATTCGGTCAGTCGCGCCATGATACGTACATTTCAAATTACGAGTTCTTTGTCGAGCGAATTGCTTCCGCCGATCTCGGCGGCGCCCGGATCATTGCCACTGCACAGTAGCGCGTCACGGTGATGCTGGTGGTGATTTCACCTCGTCAGCGCAGCCCGACCAACGTGCGGCTGCTTCGCCCGAATACCCTGAGTTGCCAGGCCTTGTAGCAACCAGGTCCAGGGTGGTTTCAAGGAAGTCTGTTCCCATCAGTCCTCAAGAGTGCCTGTCTCCGCAACAACGCAGGCAGTAACAGCCCAATAATGCAGCCCCTCCACGGGTGCCTGTCCCGCTTAGAGCCCCTCCACGGGTGCCTGTCCCGCTTAGGGCACCGACCCCGAAAGCGACCCCGAAAGTGCCTGTCCCTTCAACTCACAGTCGATAACCCAGTCGTACGTGGATCCGGGCGGCGATCAATGGTGCCTGTCCCTGGCGTCAATGGTGCCTGTCCCCACAACCTACGCTTTTCCCAAATGTGCCTGTCCCTTCACAGCCCCCTTCACAGCCCTAACGGATCGTCGGGGTGCGGACATTTCGATAGTCTCTGGTGACAGCATTGGTGAAATTGTTTACACCTTTGTCGACGATGGCAGGCCTCTCAGCGCGACACTGAGTGGGGTAACAGGCGGCATTAGTATCAATTCTTCTGGTGACGCTAACCGGATCAGGATCTCGGACCTCGATGTACAGCAGTCGTTAAACGTGGTATCCGGGGCGGGCAGTGATCTGATTGAATTGTTCGATGTGCGCATCGGTGAACACATGCGTGTTGTATCCGGTGCCGGTGACGATATGCTCATCGGTATCCGCGTCACGGTGGCCGGCAACGCCTGCTGTTTCACGCAGCAGGGTAACGACATGCTGGCGCTTGCTGAACTGCACAGCAGTAGTAATATCACGGTGTCCACCGGGGCAGGTGTTGATTCCATCGAATTGCACGCTAACACGATTGACGGTCAGAACCGTTTTGATCTGGGGACCGGGGCTGACGCTTTGCTGGTGTCGGATAAAGTTTTTACCAAGCGGGCTCCGGAGATTATAGGTAACACCGGCGCTGATACCTTTGTCGATACACAGAACAATAAGTACGCAACCCCGACCCCCGACATTCACCAGTTCGAGCAAATTGAAGCAGTGCCCGCGCCACAGATTGCCAAAGAACACTATGCGCCCGGCCAAAACGATGTGGCCGAATAAAGCCGGTAAATAGGTAGACAACGGTGCATCACTATCGCAGGTGTCACGCTGGTGGCTTGCATCTTTTAGATTTGAAATTATCATGGACGCGGTCCAGAACTTCGAATACAAACTAAGACGCAAGCCGGTAAGTGACGGGTAGCGTGAGGAATGCCCCCAGTGCACTACGATCCGCGCAATGACGCCAGACCCCTTCCTTACGACCCTTTTAAAAGCTGTACGGTGCCACGCCCGATCGGCTGGCTGTCATCGGTATCTACCGACGGCGTGGCGAATTTAGCCCCGTATAGCCAATGGCAGAACCTTACTTTTGATCCGCCACTAGTGATGTTTGCTGCTAACGGTTACCCTGATGGCAGGCGCAAGGACACCGTGCTCAATGCCGAGCAAACCGGTTGGTTTGTCTGGAACATGGCTACCTGGGATCTACGCGAAGCAGTCAATTTATCCGCGCAGGCGTTCGCTGCCGACATCGACGAATTTGACCACGCCGGCGTTACTAAAGCCGACTGCATTGACGCACCTGTCCCGCGCGTTAAAGAATCGCCGTGCCACTTTGAGTGCAAATACCTCTCAACACAGCGCTTTCCCGGTAACAGTAATGTCGGCAATGTCGATGTTGTTTTCGGTGAGGTCGTCAGAATACATGTGAGCGACTCTGTAGTGACCGCTGACGGAAAGATCGATATCCCGCAGATCAAACCCATAGCTCGTATGGGCTACTATGACTACGCAGTGATTGATCAGGTGTTCGAGATGCGTATTCCGGGCGGTGACGCCGCTGCAGCGGGCCTCGAAGGACGACCTCTGTCTGAGTAGTTTGGCCTGCATTAACGGGTACGTTACGACCACACCATGTGGTTTGCCTCTGAAATGTGCAGTAAGTTACAGACCAAAACCGAGAACTTAAGGAGTTGACTCGTCGGCATAAATTGTGCGTTTCGGCAATGATCCTACGACCCGCGGCACTGCTGGATACTGTTACGTAAATTCTTTATTATTAAGTAACGGCCAGCACAAGGTAGTGTCATTGGGCTGCAGCATTTCAACTATCTAAAGGGAATCCAGAATTATGATATTGCGTATTTCAGTCGCCACCCTGTTGTTTGCAACCAACGTTAATCTGGCTAATGCCGAGTCCATATACACCGGCTCAACTAAAGGTAGCTATTACAATGTATTCTGCCCGCAGGTTCAGGCCGCGATAAAAACCGAGTATTTTAATCATCAGTGTGTTGCCACCAAAGGCACCACCGATAACATCGGCAAAGTCAAAGCTGCCCCTACCGATATCGGTATTGGTCAAATGGATTTATTGGCAGACGAAGCTGATCTTGCGATTATCGATGCGGACATTGGTATGGAATGCATGTATGCCGTCTCCAGTGACCCCTCAATTGGCAGTTTGTCAGGGATCAGCAGCCGAATTCCTTTTGTACTACCGGGCGCCGGATCAGGTTCGGAGCAGTCGTTTAAACGCTTACAGTCACTTGACGAAGGCCTGGGTGCATTGCGAAACGTGACCAACGCATCGTCAGCATACGAAGCCGTTAATAAAGTTGTCAGCGGTGAAGCGGTGATGGCCTTTTTTGTTCAGTTTCCAGATACCCGCAATGACGTGTTCAAGCTGATCAACGAGAATGAACTCTCGTTTGTGCCGGTAATCAATCGCAATATCCTGCGGCAGGAAGTCAATGGCACACGCCTGTACGAAGCATTGGAAGTCAATGTCACGCCACAGGGTTTACTATCAATGCTGAAGCGGGAAGACGCACCAACAATTCAAACATCCTGCACCAAAATAGCGCTGTTTACAGGCAAGGCAGATGATCTGGAAGGTAACGCCAAATCAGATCAGGAAGCCATGATCGCAGCGCTGGCGAAAACCCAACGGCCGGAAAAAGACGGCTGGGCAGAAATGTTCGATAACGTCAAAACAATGGGTGAAGGCGCCATTGATGACGTGCTGAAGAAATTCGACAAGTAAAGTTTATTTGTCACTACAGGCAGTCAATCCTGTGCGGATTGACTGTGAAACGCAGTTACTCCGAATGCCGGGGTCAACTGCCGGGTCCAGAAGGTCCGGCAGTCGCCCTGGAACGGATCACTCAGACCTATCAGTAGATCAACTAACCAACAGCGGTAAATCAGTAGTTGATCGAACTGAAGCAAGCTTTGTCTGATGCGTGCCGTCTGATTACTATGTTGGTAAAGGGATGGTCAGCACCTGATCAATCGATGAATAAATCCTGCCCCATGTCCTCCCTCGTCCAGCAGCATATTATCGTCATTTATAGAACCGCGCAGCCAGCACATAACATCAAATGACGGTCTATCGGGTAAAAGGCGACCGGTGGCGTGTAACCTTCTGACCCAATGCCCGGCTGATAATCACAGAGATAGTGATTAGGTGTCACCCGACCATTGCATCGGTCCGCGATGTATATTGCCCCGGTCTGTGTATCGTTCCACCGCGGCGACGCACAGTGATTCGACCACTTCCTGTCTGTTGACCGTCAACTCCCCCATTATCTTCCAACAACACATCTGATCATTACTTTGGTCCCCTCAAAGCGTCATTGAAAGGCGCGTAGTATCCTATTGGTGGGGGGGGGTATAACTGCCGTGTGCCATTGCGTATAACGTGGTTAGTGGAAATTCCGGACATGTTTCGAAATCGCAGAGTGTGCTCGGTGGTTTGCGATACCCACAGTGAACAAACCGCCGGTGTGTGGTGATAATCGCTATGGCAGCGTCCACCGCCAATCATGCCATTATCAAAGAGTTGGATGTAACGGGACAATTCAGACCGGTTTACGTAGATCGTGATTGCGCTAAATACTGATAAATTGTTTTGAAATTACACCGCCCGCACATGCTGATACAATGAAAGCTGATTATGTAGATTGCCTTGATTCCCTGGAGCCATAATGAATAAATACGATTACACCAACCGTGTCGCGGTTGTAACCGGAGGATGCAATGGCATTGGTGCTGCAGTCACAGAGCGTTTGGTGCAGTCCGGCGCCAGGGTGGCCGTCTGGGATATGGACGTGTCGTCAGCAGAAGCAAAAGTCCGCGAACTGCCTGCCGATCAGATTAAATTTATGGGTGTCGATGTCACCAGCAACGACTCTGTTACAGCCGCCGTTACGCAAACCGAAAATGAACTCGGCAACATCGATGCATTGGTTAACAGCGCCGGTATCGCTGGCCCCAACTGCCCGGTCGCCGACTACCCTATAGATGAATGGCGCAAGGTTCTGGCGGTGAATCTGGATGGCACATTTCACTGCTGCAGAGCGGTGGTCCCGGGGATGACCGAACGCGGCTATGGGCGAATCGTTAATGTGGCTTCGGTTGCCGGCAAAGAGGGCAATCCAAATGCCTCAGCTTACTCGGCATCGAAGGCGGCAGTCATCGCGCTGACCAAGTCTCTGGGCAAGGAACTCTCCGCACAGAATATCGCTGTCAATTGCATTACACCGGCTGCCGCAAAAACACGAATCTTTGAGCAAATGAGTCAGGAGCATATTGATTTCATGCTGTCGAAGATTCCGCGCGGCCGCTTTGTCACCGTTGATGAGATCACCAGTATGGTACTTTGGATGGCATCCGCTGAAAATTCATTTACCACCGGCGCGGCATTCGATATATCCGGCGGTCGGGCAACGTACTAAGCCCGTTTATCTATCCGGGGCCATTTCTCCGTATACCTGACAGACATCCCCTGCGTAGTCGTTCACGCGGTGCGAAGGGGCATTGCCTGCTGTACGTCGTGACTATATCCTCTGTCAGCGATAAGCAGCATACGATGATCCATCCAATTCCACAGAAGAGAGCGCTATGAGTCTTTCCGGCGTAAAGGCACTGACATTTGATACCGGCGGTACGATCCTGGACTGGCACAGCGGTTTTTCAACACTACTTGCCAGCACCGGCAGCAAGCATGGCCTGGACCGCAACTGGCACGACATCAGTAACGCATTACGGCGCCAAAGCCTTGCTAAAATGCTTAATCTGGGTAAAGACGCGCCACCCGCTTATAACTTTGATGGTGCTCACCGGATGGCATTGGATGCGTTAATCACTGAGCACGGTCTCGACGCGTTTAGCGAAGAAGAACGACACGCTATTGCCTATGATGCGGTTCACAGCTTCAAGTGCTGGCCCGATTTTCCACCGGTACTACCCGCATTGCGCCGCAGTTACCTGTGTGCCTCGTTCACTATTTTGAGTTTTCGCATCATCATGGATACCGCCCGTTGCAACGGCTTGTCCTGGGATGCGGTATTCTCCTGCGAGGCCATTGGAAAATATAAAATACTGCCCGAAGCCTATGACACCGTTGCGCACTACCTGCAACTCGACCCATCTCAGATCTGCATGGTCGCCTGTCATAACTTTGATCTCGATGCTGCCAAAAAACAGGGTTTTAAAACCGCTTTTGTCAAACGTCCGCTGGAGTGGGGTAACGATACACCGCCGGATCCAGAGCCTAACCCCGCGCACGATATCATCGTCGATGATTTCCCCGCGCTGGCCGAAGCGCTTGGGGTATCACTCTAGATTAATTGTTAGCCGACCACAAACCAGCCCGGCACCTGTAAATGTAGAATGGCTGTCGCCTACCTCCATTTCGCGAAAAGCGCTGAACATACCGTTTGTTTTGTGGCGCTGCCGACAGGCTATCAGGTTGGTTCACGGGGTGCCTTCGGGTCAGTACGGTAGTGTAAGATCGCAACAGAACCGGTTGTAACTATTGCGGGCAGGGCAGGCAGTAGCCGCAACAGCACACAGAGGAAGGCACCCGATGGCCGCTGATACCCACTTCGAACACCTGCTTTCTCCGCTTCCGATCCCACACCCCGGCGGCACACTGGATGTTCGAAACCGCGTACTGGTGTCAGCGCATGTGCCGGGCTTCGCTGAAAACAACACGGTCGGGCAGGACTACATTGATTATCACAGGCGCTACGCCACTGAGGGGGTCGGTCTGCAGATAACAGGTGGTACTCCGGTGCATGA
>CALKXD010000219.1 GCA_938003855.1 uncultured Granulosicoccaceae bacterium
CATGATCCGTGTATTTAATGGCGTTCTCGATTATATTCACAAACACCTGGGTCAGACGAAGTTTATCTGCCTTACATTTTGGCACTGTGTTGTGGATATACTTTAACGTTAGGTCCAGGGACTGACAACGATCACGGTACCTGGATACTAATTCATCCAGCAACAATGTGACATCGGTCTCCAGTAGAGTATATTTTATCTCTCCCGCATCAAATCGCGACAACTGATGCAGATCAGATACAAGATCAGCCAGACGATCCACCTCTGTCACTAACGATCGTATAGAAGGCTCATCGGCCGGTCGTAATCCATCACTCAATGCCTCCAGCTCTACTTTGAGAATCGTGATAGGCGTCCGTATCTCGTGCGAGATATCGGCAATCCATTTTTGCCGCGCATCTCTGCTGTGCTCCAGTTCCTTAGCCAGGTGATCAAACACGGCAGACAACTGACCAAGTTCATCGTGCCTGGAATCCATTAACCTCGCATCGTACTGCCCGGCAGACAGCTTGCCCGCGCCAATGGATAAACGACTCAAACGCTGGCTTATCGGACGTGCCAGCAGCCAACCGGTTATTGCCGCGCCAAACACAGCCAACAACCCCGCCATCGTTATGGTGACAAGCCGCTGCCTGTTGAAATTACTATTGAGTTGATTATCCAGTGAGTCACTCGGCTCTATAACCAGCTGACCAATCATTTTTTCCTGTGCAAACAGGTCTTTATGAATCGAGCTTACTACCGCTCTGTTCCCCGCTACCCAGTTCCCCCGTGTGTCGAGCAACCCGATCCGCGACCATAACGGCTCGCTGGTCCCGAACCCGAACCGAATAGGAAGCGTTGTCCGGTAACCGGAGTCCGCCCGTCGACGCTCACCCTCACGACGACCTTGCGTATTCGCACGGCTCTGACGGATAACTTCAGACAGCCATCGCTCCTTACCCTCGACAAACTCCCAGCTTCCAGTCGCGGCATAACGCTTCTCAAGCGCAACTGCAATCGGCCCGACACTGTTGAGTTCTACTTGTTCAATGTAGGCGGTCAGCGCTTTCTCGAAGCTTAATCGTTCAACAAGAATCACCGATCCGACGCAAACACAGGCGGTAAACAAAATCGATAGAAAAATTCTAATTCCTATTGTCATTTTGTCTCCTGAAGCGCAGTTGTGAATGCCAGTTTTATCATCCGGGAAAGACAAATAGATTAACGGGCCTTACCCCACAGGATAGCAGACTAACGACGCTATCAGAGCCCGTGGCACGATACGTGCCGCCTATAGGCAGCCACACAGACACACCCGCAGATAGGACCGTCGGGTCAGGTCCATATTCCGGAACTGACCTTTAATAGATTGCAGAACTTTCAAATTGTGCGCACACCGGTCAGCGCTAAAGATCACCGGCGAACCGGAATTGCCGGTGCAGGTGCCCCGCCCCGTCTGCTCCCGTTATACCGGTCAATGCACTGCGAGCGATTGTTGAAACCCCGCTCCATAAAACACCGGTCAAACCTGCATTCTGCTAAAGCGGGTAAACAATCAGATGGAGATCCAGCTTGTAGATTCGATTGCCCTACCGGATGTGCGAAGCCAGGTACTTCAGGGCTGAATAGCCTGTCCGGGTTGAATCCTTACAGAATCACCTCAGTTACCGCCTTGGGATGGTGGGTTAACGGCTCCCAACCATCCTCTGTGACGATAACACTATCACCCACTTGTGCGCGGAAACTATCTACTGACACTGAGCCGTCTACCGCTAGAACCATACCTGGCACAATAACGGTTTGATCACCGGTCACCAGCTGTGGTGCTTCCAGGAAGCTGAACCCGGTCGCGCGGCCGCAGCGGAACGGATAGTCAAAGCCCGCGGTCTGTATCACCTCGGCGTACTCGGCATGGACGCTCTCAGCGGTCACCCCCGGGCGCAGTGCATTCAGTGCTGCTTTTTGACTGGCGACCGCGACTTCGTACACTGACACCTGGTCATCCGGCGCATCGCCGATCCAGAAAGTACGGTCAAAGCCCAGCTTGAAACGGTGAAAATTGGTCATACCGCAAAAACACAGGAATACCGGCTCACCGGAGCGCATAATACGGGTCGAGGCCCGATGATGGGTTTTGACGATATCTTCGCCCGACGCCATGATCTGAAGGAAATGGGTGTTGGGAGACATGTCTTTGTCTTCATAGTGCTCGTCCAGCAACGCGGCCGCCTTGCGCGTACCGGCCTGCGACGTCGCAATCGCCACCTCAAACTCAGGCACACCGGCACCGATTGCCGTGCGGCCCGCATTCATCATTGCGGTTGCCACTTCACCGGCATGTCGGGCCAGTTGCAGTTCTTCGGCCGATTTGATCATACGCATGTTATTGAGGATTGGTGTTGCCGTTGTCAGCTTTTCGCCGTCCAGCAGTTCATTCACAAAGGCCCTAACCGGCGCAGGCATATGGTCGGGTTCTATCGCTACCGAAGCGGCACTTTTCACAGCGAAAGGTAATTCTTCGCGCCATTCCTTTCCCATACCGTCATTCCAGGCAGCGATCCGGTCAACGTGCGCGGCCGCTTTAGCCGAATTCAGATCAATCGTCGGCGTGACCAACAATGTCGGACCGTCACTGGGCACCACCAGAATGGTTGGACGCCCAAACTCCATGTGCAGATAGTCATAGAAACCGGTAAGGTAATAAACGTTATCATCATCGGTGATCAGTGCAACATCAACACCGGCATCAGCTAACTTTGCTTGAAAGCGACTCAATCGCGCTTGAAACATACTGCAACCCCTCTATGGCTTGTCCGCTAATAAAGCATGACTGTGGATCGGCAAGTCGGTCGCCTTCAGCAGCATTGAACAGGAATGCCGTAGTTCTTCCACGTATTACGCTTGTTCAACGCTTGCTCAACAGACAACACCGACGAGCATCTCCGGTGGCCGTTCCTGCATTGTCGAATACCCGGCATCAAAACCCCGGCATAGCCGTTCTCAGGAAAATATTGATCCACACGATTGACCGTCGATGCACTGCCACCAAATCTCCCGACGATACCATTGTCGGCAAACAGATGAAACCGGACATCAATTGGCGCTTTGACCGTATAGACCTGATTTCGGAAAATGCCTCCAGGGGCGTCCCTCAGATCGGCTTTCTCTGCAACAGTCAGTGCGGGATTCGGTTGAATGCACAAGCTTCAACCTTTGGTTAATCACCGCCCCCATATGGCTCTGCCGTCTTCCACAGGGACGCTAGCCCGTTATTAGCCGAATCAAGCGGATGGTTTTTGGCTGATGACCCGTAGCCTCTGGCCGAACACCGCGTGGGGCCGGGCACCACATTGCCAGGTACAATACCGCCAGGCACTTTCCAATTTTTTTCCCGCAACCTCAGCGGGCTTGATAAAGAGTAATACAACTACTGCGTTAGCGATTAGAGGAAACTCCGGTGATGCGTTAATTCCGATAGGACGGTTGAGGGAGATTGTCAGCCCGGTTCTAGCGTTGTGCAATATAGATTTTAATTTACAAAGCGGAAAACAGCCTTAGCGCAGATTATTGAAGCACCCTGTAATAAACCTGACGCTACCGGCTCCAACAACGCACCGCTGCCCATCCACCAGAGATATCAACAACCCCAAACCAGTGCCAACCGGCAACGGTAACAGGCAAGCACATCTCAGATACTGATCTGCCATCACTTAACCATCGCCACCT
>CALKXD010000220.1 GCA_938003855.1 uncultured Granulosicoccaceae bacterium
AACACGCCTCGAAGTTATCCCTGCGAAATACCGCACGGTTACTGAGCAGATTGTTGTTCAGCCAGCACGTCAAGAAATCGACGTCATTCCAGCGACATATGAAACACGCTCTGAGCGCGTTCTTATTTCGCCAGCTCGTGAAGAGTGGAAGCCAGGTACACAGGCGCTTAACGCGTCAGAGCTTGGTGCAGGCGGACGCCTCAATACAAATGCTCGTGGTCAGTTTACTGTCTTTAACGGCGTATCTGAGCAAGTCATTCAGTCAACTGAAACAACTGTGACACAGACGGGTGAAATCCTTTGCCGCGTCTTGATCCCAGCTCAGTACAAAACAATCACGAAGCGTGTTGTGAAAACACCGGCTCGTGTCGTTGAGAAAACAATCCCAGCGGTTACGAAGTCTATCTCAAAGCGCGTGATTGATGTGCCAGCAACAACTCGCGAAGTGGCTATCCCAGCGCGCACTGATACGGTCACACGCCGTGTCGTTCGCACGCCAGCTCGTGTTGTGTCTTCTGCAGAAGCAGGCGGCGTGACAGGAACTGTTCGCCGCGGACCAAATGGTGCTGTAATCAGTGGCTTCACAGACGCAAATAGCGATGGCCGTGACGACCGTGATGGTCTGAACGCTAGCCAAGCTTCTGCTGCTGACCGCGCTGCTGCAAATGCAGGTAGCCGTGGTGGCCGCTTTAGCCAGCAAACAAGCACAATCGCTAAGCGTGTTGTTGCTGAAGAGGCTAAAGTTGTTGAGCGCCGCGTTCCTGCGGTAACGAAGCAAGTTAGCCGTCGTGTTGTTAAGACACCGGCTCGCACTCAAGAGCGTGTTGTTCCTGCTAAGACGCAGACAATCACACGCCGCGTCGTTGACCGTCCGGCATCAACGCAAGAGCGCGTTATCCCAGCTGTAACGAAGACAGAAACACGTCGCCGCATCAAGACACCAGCTCGCACAGTCGAGAAGGTGATCCCAGCGGTTACGCAAACTGTTACTCGCCGCGTCGTCGACCGCCCAGCAACTACGCAAGAGCGTGTTGTTCCAGCTGTCACGAAAGTGGAAACACGCCGTGTTGTTAAGACGCCAGCGTCTACACAAGAGCGCGTTATCCCAGCTCGCACAGAGACTGTTACTCGCCGCGTTGTTAAAACGCCGGCTCGTACACAGGAACGTGTCATCCCAGCTGTGACGAAGACAGAAACTCGCCGCCGCATTGCAACACCTGCCTCAACTGTTGAGCGTGTTGTTCCTGCTGTGACGAAAACGGTCTCTCGCCGCGTTGTTAAAACACCAGCATCGACACAAGAGCGTGTCATTCCTGCTGTCACAAAGGTACGCACTCGCCGCGTTGTTAAGACGCCAGCGTCTACGCAAGAGCGCGTTATCCCAGCTGTGACGAAGCAAGTGACTCGCCGTGTTGTTGACACACCTGCGGCAACGCAAGAACGTGTCATTCCTGCTGTCACAAAAATGGAAACACGCCGTGTTGTTAAGACACCAGCGTCAACTGTTGAGCGGACTATCCCAGCTGTAACGAAGCAAGTCACTCGCCGCGTCATCAAGACACCGGCTCAAGTGAGCGAGCGCGTTATCCCAGCTGTCACTAAGGTAGAAACACGCCGTGTTGTTAAGACACCAGCGCAGACTATCGAAGAGACAGTCCCAGCTGTGACGAAACAAGTCTCTCGCCGCGTCGTTCGCACTCCGGCTTCAACACAAGAGCGTGTTGTGCCAGCGATCACAAAGCAGGAAACTCGCCGCGTCATCAAGAACCCAGCCCGCACTATTGAGCGTGCTGTACCTGCCGTGACGAAAACAGTGACACGCCGTGTTGTTAAGACGCCAGCGTCAACAACAGAGCGCGTCATTCCAGCAGTGACTAAGATGGAAACTCGCCGCATCGTGAAAACGCCGGCTTCGACGCAAGAGCGCGTTGTACCTGCTGTCACGAAGCAAGTGACCCGTCGTGTCGTGAAAACGCCAGCCGCTACGCAAGAGCGTGTCGTGCCAGCTGTCACGAAGATGGAAACTCGCCGCGTTGTTAAGACGCCAGCTCAAACTGTCGAGCGTGCTGTCCCTGCGGTAACGCAGCAAGTCACACGCCGTGTTGTTAAGACACCTGCAGCGACACAAGAGCGCGTTATTCCAGCGATCACAAAGCAGGAAACTCGCCGCCGCATCAAGACTCCGGCCCGCACTGCGGAACGCGTAGTCCCAGCTGTGACGAAGCAAGTGACTCGCCGCGTGGTTAAGACACCTGCAGCGACACAAGAGCGTGTCATTCCAGCTGTCACTAAGATGGAAACTCGCCGCATCGTGAAAACACCAGCTCAAACTGTCGAGCGTGTTATCCCGGCTGTGACGAAGCAAGTGACCCGCCGCGTGGTTAAGACACCTGCAGCGACACAAGAGCGTGTTATTCCAGCGATTACGAAGATGGAAACTCGCCGCGTCATTAAAACGCCTGCAGCGACACAAGAACGTGTTGTACCAGCCGTGACGAAGCAAGTGTCTCGCCGTGTTGTTAAGACGCCAGCGTCTACACAAGAGCGTGTCATTCCAGCTGTAACAAAGATGCAGCAGCGTCGTGTGGTTCGCACGCCAGCTACAACTGTTGAGAAGGTCATTCCGGCCGTCACGAAAACTGTGTCTCGCCGCGTTGTGAAAACGCCAGCGTCTACACAAGAGCGTGTCATCCCAGCGGTTACTAAGCAGGAAACTCGCCGTGTTGTGAAAACGCCAGCTCAGACTGTCGAACGCGTCACACCAGCTGTCACTAAGCAGGTTTCTCGCCGCGTCGTGAAAACGCCAGCCCGTACACAAGAGCGTGTCGTGCCAGCTGTCACGAAGATGGAAACTCGCCGCGTTGTTAAGACACCAGCTCAGACTATCGAGAAGGTTGTCCCAGCTGTGACGAAGACTGTGTCTCGCCGCGTTGTTAAAACGCCGGCTCGTACACAAGAGCGCGTCATTCCGGCTGTCACGAAGATGGAAACACGCCGTGTTGTTAAGACACCAGCGTCTACTGCTGAGAAGGTCATTCCGGCCGTGACGAAACAAGTCACACGCCGTGTTGTTAAGACGCCAGCTCAGACGCAGGAACGTGTTATCCCAGCTGTGACAAAGACGGAAACTCGCCGTCGCATCAAGACACCCGCCAGCACTGTTGAGCGCGTGATCCCAGCTGTGACGAAGCAAGTGACCCGCCGCGTTGTTAAAACGCCAGCGTCAACTCAAGAACGTGTCATTCCGGCCCGTACTGAGACTGTCACGCGCCGTGTTGTGAAGACGCCAGCGTCTACACAAGAGCGTGTCGTACCCGCTGTCACGAAGCAGGAAACTCGCCGTGTTGTTAAGACGCCTGCGTCTACACAAGAGCGTGTCATTCCAGCTGTCACGAAGATGGAAACTCGCCGCGTTGTTAAGACACCAGCTCAGACTGTTGAGAAGGTTGTCCCAGCCGTGACGAAAACTCTGTCTCGCCGTGTTGTGAAGACGCCTGCGTCTACACAAGAGCGTGTCATTCCAGCTGTCACGAAGCAGGTTACGCGCCGCGTAGTCCGCACACCGGCTCAGACACAAGAGCGTGTCATCCCGGCTGTGATGAAGCCTGTTACTCGCCAAGTCGTTAAAACACCGGCCCGCACTCAAGAGCGCGTAATCCCGGCAGTGACGAAGCAAGTACAGCGCCGTGTTGTTAAGACACCTGCCTCGACTGTCGAGAAAGTTGTCCCAGCGGTCACGAAGACTGTGTCACGCCGTGTCGTTAAGACACCGGCTCAGACAACAGAGCGTGTCATCCCAGCTGTCACGAAGCAGGTTACGCGCCGCGTAGTCCGCACACCGGCTACGACACAAGAGCGTGTCATCCCGGCTGTGACAAAAACGGAAACTCGCCGCCGCATTAAGACACCGGCCCGCACTGCGGAACGCGTGATCCCAGCGGTAACGAAGCAAGTGACCCGCCGTGTTGTGAAAGTTCCAGCTTCGACGCAAGAACGCGTCATCCCAGCTGTGACCAAGCAAATCACACGCCGTGTTGTGGATCAGCCAGCTCGTACAGAGCGCCGCGAAATCCCAGCTCGTTACGAGACTGTTACGGTTCAGAAAATGGTCGAAGCACCACGTACTGAAACGATTGTTATTCCTGCTGAATACGGCACGATTGACAAGCGCACAGTTATCCGTCCTGAGAAGGCCGAGTGGCGTCAGGTTCTTTGTGAGGCGAATGCCAACACAACAGTAATCTCTGCTATCCAGCGTGCTCTACAGTCTGAAGGCTACTACAAAGGTGCAATCGACGGACGTCTCGGCCAAGGCACATATGCTGCGGTTGAACAGTTCCAGCGCGCTCGTGGCCTCTCTACTGGTGGTCTAACACTGACAACAGTTGATGCTTTGGGTGTCGATTGGCGCTCAATGGTCGGCGGAACAACTGCAACAGGCGGAACAATCACTGGCGGAACATTCTCCGGTGGCTTCACATCTGGCGGTTCATCTGCAGGCTCAACAGGCTTTAGCTCTGGTACCGTCGTAGGTGGCTCAGCAGGTTCAGTTGGCGGCTCAGCTGCTGGTTACACAATCAGCAACGGACGCGTCATCGACGCCTCTGGCGCCGTGATCGGCACATTGAATGGTAATGGCGATGTCGTTAACTCTGCAGGTCAGATCATCATCCGCGGTGTAGGCGCCTCTGGCGGTACAGTTGGCGGCTTGTCGACTGGCGGTCTGTCAACGGGTGGCTCAGGCTTCTCAACTGGCGGCGCGTCTGCTGGCGGCTTCACAGTTCGTGGTGACGGCTCAGTCGTCGATAGCCGCGGCGTGACAATCGGTCGTGTTGATGCATCTGGTCAGATCATCAGTGCTTCTGGCCAAGTTATCGGCCGCGTGACACCGCAAAACTAGTCTTTGACTAGGGCGCGTTCTCGCGCCTACAGAATTTGGCCCTCGCTGCTTCGGCAGCGGGGGTTTTTCTTTGCGTTCATGGAAGTAAAGTTTTAAGCGCCGCCCTCTTGCACATCGTGAGGCGAGGGCGCACATAGAGCGGGACGGTTACTGCGGGCTTTGTGAGTTGGCACATATTCCAGGGACCTTAAATACTCCGAAGGGAGTTGGCTCTGTTTGGATCGTGGTCCATTTAATTCCGACGCCCACCTGACACTCAGGTTCACGGGGATTTGAAAGCCTCCACGGGTCATGTGGGATCGTCACTTATACGCGCCTGAAAATCGTTCCTTTGGAGCGGTTTTCGCGTTTAAGGACAAGGTCCGAAAACCGAACAAGCTATGTGAGGATAAGGATTATCAAGTCCATAAAACGAAAGTTACATAGCTTAAACTAAAATTGAACATCAGGCGTATATAACCTAGTTTGTTGTCATGAACTTACACATTGATTTTCAAATCCGCTTTGGGCCGCGCTATACATGTACGCGCATGATTACCCATGGATATTAAGACCCAAAAAACACGGGCACGAACACAAGCAAAAGCCAGACGGCAAGAGTTTTCGCTCTCAGATGACGTGAGCGCAGCTGCGGTTGAGCTTATGAACCATTTTCCTACGGCGCGATTTCGCGGCGCGTCTATCGGCGGCATATGGCCTCTGCCGGGCGAGATTGACCTACGGCCTTTGTTGGAGGCGTTATCTGCGCAGGGCCATGCGCTGTCTCTGCCTTGTACGCCGCGCAAGGGTAAACCGCTGACATTTCGAAGCTGGAGTCCAATTGATCCTTTGAAAGCCGGACCCTATGGCACACGTGAGCCTTATCCTAAGCAAGCTGAAGTCTTCCCAGCCCTTGTCTTTGTGCCGCTTCTTGCTTTTACCCTCTCAGGGGAGCGGCTGGGATATGGCGGCGGGTTTTATGACCGCACGCTCGCCGCAATGCGCATGCGTCAGGATATTTTTGCTTGCGGCATTGCCTTTGCTGCGCAAGAAGCAGCCCATATTCCAACGGGGCCACACGATGTGCCGCTAGACGGAATTTTGACTGATAAATATTTTAAGGCGTTTTGATGCGGTTTGCTTTTTTTGGTGATGTAGTGGGTAAAGCAGGGCGCCTCGCGGTAGTGGACCATCTTCCGCGCCTCAAAGGGGATTTGAAACTTGATGCCGTTGTCGTCAATGCCGAAAATGCGGCGGGCGGATTTGGCATTACGCGTTCAACCGCTGATCAGCTTTTTGATGCAGGTGTGGATGTGTTGACTCTTGGAAATCACAGCTTTGACAATCCATCAGGGATTAGCGTGATTGAGAATGAACCTCGTCTTCTGCGGCCTTGTAATTATCCGCCGCATACTGTGCCGGGGCGCGGGGCAGGGCTCTACCAAATCAACGGGTATAATTTGCTTGTGATTAATGTACTGGGCCGTGTGTTTATGGATTCACTAGATGATCCGTTCGGGGCTGTAGATCGCGAAATAAATAACGCGTCGTTAGGCGATGTCGCTGACGGCATCATTGTAGATATTCACGCCGAAGCCACCTCAGAAAAACAAGCTATGGGCGTGTTTTGTGATGGCCGCGCTTCGCTTGTTGTTGGCACGCATCAACATGTGCCAATGGCAGATACGCGTATCCTACCTCACGGCACAGCGTTTCAAACCGATGCCGGCATGTGCGGGGATTATAACAGCGTGATTGGAATGGAAAAAGAAGAACCGCTGCACCGTTTTACAACGCGTATGCGCTCTGGACGTTTTACGCCTGCCTCTGGGCCAGGGACTCTCTGCGGTATTTTCGTTGAAACCGATATAAGCGGTAAGGCCGTGCGCGCCGAACCTATTCGGGTTGGCGGGGTGTTGTCTCAAGCGCGCCCAACCTTATAATTTTGAGATGTTTATGAAAAACTTTGTTCCATTCACGCTTATGTCTGCTCTTGTTTTAACCGCTTGCGGCGGGGATGGGCAGGGCGAGATCGGCGAGATCAATAATGATTGGACGGGTAATGAAATTAAAATCGAAAGCTTTGAGGATGAAAAAATTCAGGGCGTAACCTGTCATATGGCGCATTTCGACCGAAGCGTGATTGACCGTATGCGAAAAGGGGATTGGTTTGAAAATCCGTCAAATGGATCTATCTCTTGCGGGATTACGGGCGCGGTTACAATTGGCGATATTGATTTAGACAAAAACGGCGAAACTGTTTTCAAACAACGCCAAAGCGTTGTGTTTAAGAAGCTTGCTGTGCGCCGCGTATATGACCGCGAAAACGATACGCTCATCTACTTGGTATATTCAAAACAGATTATTGATGGCTCTGCCAAAATGAGTCTCGCTACTGTGCCGCTCCACGGCGCAGATGTGACGTGGGCGAAGGCAAACTAATTCTAACTCGCCTTTGAACCACCGCCAAAGAAACCCAGCTTCCCAAGCGGCACGCCATTGTGACGAAGTATATTATAGCATGTCACAGCATGGAACTGGAGATTGGGATGCACGTTTCAGTCATTACATTCTTGGGCCAAACTAAAACCCCAACGTTACAAATTTATTCATAAGGGAGTATGAAGGGATAAGTCCACACCCTTCGGT
>CALKXD010000221.1 GCA_938003855.1 uncultured Granulosicoccaceae bacterium
GTTACATTGAAACAATATCTTTCGCGATGCATCTCCTGTCCTTCCAGTGTTTCCGTGGTGGCTGACAGGCTTGCATTAACATTCCAGGTGCCCGCCTTGATCTACCACACTACTATTTTTACAACACCGATTACCCATTCCACTGCACATTAGTAACGGCGGAATAAAACTAATGCCATACTGTGGTCCAGTTGGTGGAAACATCAGCTTTCCGCTTTGGCAAGCAACGCTTCCATCGCCTTGGTACGCGCCCCCGGCTCCATGTCCGCAAGTACTCTGGCCGCACTGTAAAATGCTCTAAAATCACTACCGGACTCTTCAAACAATACCTGAAACGCGGGGATATAGTCGTTATAGGTAGCCACTGATACCAATCGCGCATTGTTGAGTTTTCGGTTGAACCAGCCATCGTACCCACGATACCCGCCCCAAGTCTCTTTAAGACTCTCATAATTGCGAAGTAACTGCGAAAATTGCTCGGCTTTTTTCTCGCGCATCACACTAATTGACAGCCCGGAATCGTAGATCGCCTGCAAGTCCGCACGGGTACTGCTCAATAGATTTACAAACTGTACTTGCCGCTGATGACGCTGTCGAATTGCATCAGCCGCCGATGCATCGCCCTGATTATATTTTTTTTGCCACTGGGTCATGCCGGCTGACTCAACAAAGCTCGCAAACGACTCGTTGAATTTACTGTCATCCCCCACGTACAACTGCTGATGGGCCAGTTCGTGAAACAATAGTGATGTGATCGAGGCATCACTCCTGCGCAACATGGTATTCAGCAACGGATCAGCAAACCAACCGAGCGTCGAATAGGCCGTTGCCCCATTTACGGCGACATCCAGGCCCTGCTCCGATAAGCCCCGGGCATAGGCCTCGGCATCTTCTTTTGCGTAGTAGCCGCGATATGAAACACAGCCGGCAATCGGGAAGCACCACTGCTGTGCTTTGAAAGAAAATTCATCCGCCGCCACAACATTATAAGTCACGTAGTCACGGCGGGTGTCATAGAAGCTTTTGTAACTGCCGTTATCCGGCAGAAATAGTTGCCCGATGGCAAACTCACGCGCCTGCTTTGCCACCTCAATCTTATGCCGCGTAGTCTCGTCAGTAGCAGCATCAGCGACAACTTCATCGAGTGATTTTTTGCCAACCACAATACGCATATGGCCACTGACAATTTGCGAATAGTAACTTACCGTGCTGCAGCCGCCGAGCAGACACACAAGAGCGGCCAACAGACAGTGCTTTAATCTGGTTGCGCACTGGCGTCGGCCCTGCGCCAGTAATTCACGGTCTGTGTCGTGTAAAAAACAAAATATCATCGTAAGACCACCAGTCTGTTCATTAACGTCAATTTGACGCTATGGTTTGGTGCGGCAGAAATCATGCTCATTTACGATTTGTGCCAGCGACAGCCTCTGATCATTTTCCATCACAATACAGTGATTCCACTATATGCTATCGACAGATAGGGAAAATATCAGTTCCCGTTAACTTTAGACCACGCAGCCAGTAACATGAAAATCTACCTTGTGGGCGGAGCGGTCCGCGACGAACTCCTCCGTGTCAGCTGCACTGACCGCGACTGGGTAGTCACCGGGGCGACTCCGGAACAAATGCTGAGCAAGGGATTCCGTCCGGTTGGCAAAGATTTCCCGGTCTTCATTCACCCGCAAACCGGCGAAGAATACGCGCTGGCACGCACCGAGCGGAAAGTCTCGATAGGCTATCACGGCTTTCAATTCAACACTGCCACCGACGTTACCATCGAGCAGGACCTGATGCGCCGGGACCTGACCATCAACGCAATTGCACGCAACTCCGACGGGCAGTTAATTGATCCGTTCAATGGCCAGGCCGATTTACAGCAGCGAGTGTTGCGTCACGTGTCCGACGCATTTGCTGAGGACCCGTTACGGGTTTTACGTGCTGCGCGATTCTGCGCAAAGCTGGCCCCGTTCGATTTTACGATCGACCCCGGGACCGGCCGCCTGATGGGCGAATTAAGCCGCTCCGGAGAATTGCAGTCGCTCGCAGCCGAGCGTGTTTTTGCTGAAGTAAAAAAATCCCTCGGCTATCCGCATCCGCAGAGGTTTTTCGACGCGCTGCGCGACTGCGGAGCGCTGCAAGTGCTGCTACCCGAGCTGGATCGCCTGTACGGTGTGCCACAGGTTGCGGCGCACCATCCTGAAATAGACAGCGCAGTCCACACTCTGATGGCATTGCAGCAAACGTGCTCACTCACCGATGACATTGCCGCCCGCTACGCCTGTCTCTGTCACGATCTCGGCAAGGGCAACACTCCGGAAGAGATGCTGCCAAGCCACCATGGCCACGAAGAACGGGGGGCAATACTGAGCGAGGTGCTGTCTGACCGTTTGAAAGTGCCAAACGATTACCGCGAACTGGCCACCATCACCGCCCGCTACCACACCCATTGCCACCGTGCACTGGAGCTCAAGCCCGGAACGCTGCTGAACCTGCTTCTTTCAACTGATGCAATTCGACGGCCTGACCGATTTGAACTATTTCTGCTGATTTGCGAAGGAGATGCACGCGGTCGACTCGGCTTTGAACAACGCGACTATCCGCAAGCCGGTTACTTACGGCAGGCGCTGCAAACGTTACAACAGCTGGACTCCGGTGCTATCGCCAAAGCGGCGCAGGCCGCAGGTAAGCCGATACCCGAGGCGATCAAAGTTGCGCGCTTGCGGGTCCTCTCCGACTTTCGGAAGCATCATTCTGCCGACCCATGACCTATCAGCGCTTGCCGATGATTTTCGTTGATGACAAAGCCAACTCGAAATCCTCGCGATCGCGTAATGGGCTTTTACGGGGGAAGTGCGAGCGCAGAAAATCCATCTGATCTGCCAGCACACGCTTGCCTTTCAGGTAGATATATTCAGCGTGCGTCGGGCGAAACGGAATCGCCAGCAACTGCATACCCGCCTGCTCTGGCGTACGTCCCGCCTTGTGGTTGTTGCAGCGCTTACAGGCAGTTACCACATTCTGCCAATGATCACCCCCGCCCTGGGAGATAGGAGTAACATGATCTCTGGAGAGCTCTGAGGTGACAAATCGCTGCCCGCAATACAGACAGATTTGCGCATCACGCTTGAACAGCGTTCGATTGCTCAACGGCGGGATATAGTTGTGCGTCAGGGTTTTATTGGTGCCATGGGTAGCCACAATAGCGCTTACCGCAAGCTCACTGCGTAAGCCCGATATGGCATTAATTCCTCCGTGCAGGGTATATATGTGGCTACCAAGACAGTAAGCCACGCGCCCGGTATGGTAAAACCGCACCGCCTCCTGGTAGTTCATCCATTCCAGAGGCATGCCCGAGGCATCCGTTCGGAGTACTTGTTGTGTCAGATCGTGCAAAGCGTATTACCACTCTTTCTGCAGGATACTGTTAGTAGAACCGCTCTACCGGCAAATTGCAATTCGGTCTGGTCAATCTGCGCATTTAAGGCTGGAAGATCTCTGCCTCGGGATCGAAGGCCAGCCAGGCGAAAGCAAAATGCACTCCGCTATCGAGCTGCTTCAATCGCTGACCCTGAAGTGGTCCCCGCTCCGCATAACCCAGCACATTCCAGCTTGATCCGGTTTGCACATCAACGGCTAGTCCGTCTTTCAGCTCAAACTTGAGCTCCTGCCCATCATGAACGGCGTCGTAAATCGCTGTCGCAGGGATTGCTCGCGATGCACTGATTGATCGCTTATCGAGAGCAGAGGCCGCCGTGGCAAACGAAAACACCGCCACTGGCTGGTTATCAAAACGGGTATTGAGCACCGTCTGCTTTGCCAGAGTCGACAACCCGAACAACAGGGTTTTATCGCCGGAGCGCAAGCTCAACACCCGCTCCATCGGCGGTAGGCGATCGTCAGTCGGGCCTCTGAACAAAAAAGGTGAAGATTTGATGTCATCGTAACCGGGATACGGGTTGCTGCCATACTGACGCTGATAACCGGTCTCTCGAGACAGCACTTTGCCTTGCGGGTATTGTTTCCGGAACGTTTCAAACGAGACGATGGTCGACGGAATTTGTGCCAGCGTTACGCCATTCATCTTGCCGATGATGCCGACACCGGTAAATTGCTGCCACCAGCTTTCGGTCTGGCGGTCGTACATCACCATGTCACTGCGCCGCAAGCGCCCGGTGGTTCCAAAGTCGAGCACTTTCCCATCAATGTTGCGGTCAAACACAATAGAAGCATTGCACAGCGGGCAAAAGGTCACCGACACCGGCAGCTCACCGATCACATCATTGACGATCTCGTGCCAGGTTAAAATCTGCAGCGGGTAGGCTTTCGCCTCACCGCCAACCTCAAGAGAAATGACCGGCTCATTAGCGGGGAGCCAGTCGGCGGCATCGGTCACTGTGACAAACTCCGGCGAATCGATCGAAGGGATACCGTCCTTGGGCGGGCCCCCTGACAGAATCTCACTCACATCGATTGAGGTATTGGAAAAATCCGTAACCGGCCATTCGGCGCTGTTGGTCAGTGCCATTGCTGTTCCAGACCCCGCCACAAGCAGCAACATAGCCAGACCAACCGCATGAAAACCATCAATTTTGACCATTACTGCGCTCCTCATAGGGCTCTTTAGTATTTACAGATTTACTGATTCCAAACGACGCTCGGTCCAGCGAAACACGCCGCCGATTCCGCACCAAAGCGCCACCATCCCGAACAGCACACCAACCGAGTTAGCGACACCATCCATCGGATCGAACCACCGGTACGGCAACGTGCCCTGGATAAATTCCATCGCCATTCCCAGCCCGACCAGGCATACCGCAAGCAGCAGGCAATAGCGCGTCGAGAACAGCATCTGCCCAAACCAGATCATTAGAAAACCATAGGCAATCGAATGATTGACCTTGTCTCCAAAACTCGATGGCAACTGCGGCAGATTGATCGACGCGACCGACAGATAGATCACCAAAGCAACCCAGATCACACCGAGAACAATCCATAGGGCTGGTCGCTTAACGTCGATAGCTACCACGCCGCCCTTCATATCTTGACACCCGGGACTCGCAACAGTTCCAGAGAACCGGGCTACAGGATCAGCGCGATCATTGCGGTCAATGACACCGCAATCGCAATATGCGCAAATGGCGACAACCACAGCAGGTGCCGGAATGATAATTTATGATAAAACGCATAGGCCATAACCAACGCATTCATACCAAGGATCATGGCTGTGACCAGCAACCCGACATCCAGCGCCTCGTCACTCCACTTTAATTTGCTCTTGCCTTCAATCACCAGCCCCACAAGTCCATAGACCAGATAAAATCCGGTCAGCACTGTTGGTGCTAACAAACAGACAAATTGCCAGACGGGTGACACGCCGCCGGTTTTTATTGCTGCAATATTCACTGACCCTCTCTCGATGTTGTGTACTGTAAAGACCCACCAGATTATCATGATCATTCGCTAACAGAGGAACAAACATGTGTAACCCGACCCTGCTACGCAGAGCCATAAAAACGATAACTATAGTCTTCAGTACGTGGCTGTGCGGAATTGGTTTGGCGAATGACGTAAAGATTGTCGATGTCGCGATTCAGCCTGCCGGCAATAATCAGTACCGGGTGAGCGTGACACTCCTGCATGAAGATACTGGCTGGGAGCACTATGCCAATCGATGGGATGTGCTGAATGAACAAGGTGAACTACTCGGCAGCCGCACGCTGGCCCACCCTCACGTCAACGAGCAGCCTTTCACTCGAAGCCTGACATTGCAAATTCCATCAAACGTTAAAACCTTGACCATAGTGGCTGGCGATTCAGTCCATGGTGACAGCGCTGAAACAGTCACCATCGCCATGCCGGAGTAGCACTACTGCCAAAACCGCAACGCGGCGCCAAAGTCTCCTGGTACATGAGGCCGGGCGGTTTTTCGGCGAAATGCCCTGCCCCAGAGGTTGTGGCTCGACCCTGCGCTTTAGAGCAGTCGTGACATATCCGACCCGGAAAACCCAGTCAGCGCCGGCTGTACTCCTTTGGAAAAACCAGCCACCAGAAAGCGTTCACCCATTTCTTCCGGCAGCATGAGTTGCTTGAACTTACCCGTGACGCGAAATCGCTCGTGCTCATCGAGCCCATCGACCTTTTTCTGTAACTGATCCAGAGCCCCCAATGACAGGAGAAAATCGGACATCGTGGTAAAGCCTTCAAGCTCGAGACCGGCCGCCACGGCGGCTTCAGCCAGCGCGGTAAAATCGACGTTGGCGGTTATATCCTGCACCCCTTGGTATATCAAGGGGTTGGCGTTCACCGTATGACGAAAAAAACAACGCAATGATCCCGAGCCACGCCGCGGTGAATAATAGCTCCGACGCTCACTGCCGTAGTCACACACCAAAATGGCACCACACGTCATGGACTCTGCCAGACTTTGCCACCAGCCACGCATCAAAGGGCAATATTCCGAACGAAAGCCCTCGGCGAATGGCTGGCCGATTTCCGCTTGAAGCGCCGCCACATAGGCGCTGACCGATTCGTCGTCACGTAAGGTTGTCTGAAACCGGCCATCCTGAAAGTCCACCGACACCACGCGGGCCGCGCCTTGCTCGATGCAGAATTGCTCAACCGGGAACGCGTCAAACAATTCATTGGCCACCGCCACACCTCGAAAGTCCTCGACAAAACCGTTCACCCAGTGCACCCGTGACACCAGATGCTGCGGTAGTTGCCCGGCAATCAGCTGCTGCTGCCGCTGCCGTAACTCGCCACTGACGTCGAGCAGATAGTAGTGATCAGGCATAACCCCCAAACGCTCCAGCTCAAGCAACAGATCCACCGCCAGGCGACCGGTACCACCGCCGAACTCGAGCAGATCACCGCCGCCAATCGCACTCAGAATTTCGGCGCTTTGACGCGCCATACCATGGGCAAAATCATCGGACAACTCGGGCGCGGTAATAAAATCCCCGTCACTGCCAAGCTTGTCGAGACCATTGACGTAATAACCCAGTTGCGGCTCGTACAGGCAGCGATGCATGTATTCACTGAATCGCATCGGCCCATTGGCATGAATGGCTTCGATCAGAATTTGTACCAGCTGATCGCTTAGGGCCGCCTGCTGACCACTCAGCGGTGGCAGCGCTATCGATTCGGCCACGCTACGAATCCCCGATTACAGAAGCGGCGCTGTATAGATTAGCCAGCAACACGCTGACCGCGCTCGATAATCACACCAACATCCTTCGACCCGCTGATGGCGCCGGGCTTGTGCAGGGTCACTTTAACCCACGGCACGTTAAATTCCTCCATCACGATGGCGGCAATTTTTTCGGCCATCGACTCAATCAATCCGTAATTGCTGTTCTCGACAAAGTCGATCAAACGTTTGGAAATACTCTTGTAGTTAAGGGTGTGCTCGATGTCGTCAGTGGCAGCCGCCTGACGAATATCGGTTGCCATTTCCAGATCAATGGCCACTGTTTGGCGAATCTCGCGTTCCCAATCATAAATACCTATGACAGTATCGACGCGCAGATCAGTCAGAAAAATTATATCCATAGCGTAAAGAGGTCTATGCGTTGGTTAAACGAGCGCCATAAGGTAACAGAATGTTGCCTCAATCATCACGCTGTTGCACCCACTGCTGCAACGACGGCAGCGAAGTCGCATAGTAATACTCGATCTGATCGTCGCTGTAGCGCCACTGCGGCGCTACCGGACAACTGATGCGAGCCAGACAGGTTGACGCACAACTTGACTGTAAAGCGGTCCGCCAGGCACTGCATGCAAGCAGATCGGGGGGCTTGCCGACCGCTAGCGCCTGCGCCGGACAGGCCCGCAGACAGGGCTGACCGGTGCAACTCACACAAGGTGATTCCGCGCGGGCAACCGGTGTTGCCGGTAATGCCTGATCGATCCAGATCACCGCTCGATAGGCAAACCAGAGACCGTAACGATGATGAATGCCATTACCCAGCGGAGACGGATGATGCCAGCCAGCGACAGAGCCAAGTGATTGCAGGTTCGGCCCGGCGCCATCGACGGAAGGGAACAGCAAACGCCACGATACCGTGCCGTGGTGCTGCTCCAGAATCTGCTGCACGGTATCGCGGGTGTAGTCATCAATCGGGTTTTCCAGCTGCCGGTAGGCTTGAGGCAGCGCGTCCCACAACGCATCCCCTGCATTACCAATCAGCAGCAGCGAGCCTTGGCTCGGCAGGTCATCGGGTACATCGACATGCTGCAGATCGAGCACGGCAAGCAGATTAAAACCGCTAAAATCCAGTGCTTCTTTGATGTAATCAACGTTCAATGGGAATTTCCACCAATTTGGGCATTGGAATTGCCACCAATCTTCCCTATAATGTTCGGTTCAGCGCCAACTTTTAGTGCGGAGCAAAGCACATGTCTCGAATTTGTCAGGTTACCGGAAAACGCCCCATGAGCGGTAACAACGTATCACACGCAAAAAACAGGACGCGTCGTCGCTTTCTGCCTAATTTGCACACTCATCGTTTTTGGGTAGAAGCCGAAAAAAGATTTGTCACCTTAAAGGTGTCTTCAAACGGCATGCGTATCATCGATAAAAAAGGCATCGATACCGTATTAGCCGATCTGCGCAAGCGCGGCGAAAAATTCTAGGGAGAATATTGCCATGAGAGACAAAATCAAGCTGGTTTCAACCGCTGGTACTGGTCACTACTACACAACGACCAAGAACAAGCGCACCATGACCGAAAAAATGGAAATCAAAAAGTACGACCCGGTAGTGCGAAAGCATGTGGCGTACAAAGAGGCGAAAATCAAGTAAATCGCTCTCGCGCACTGAATAAGCAAAAAAAGCCCGGCACTCGCCGGGTTTTTTTTGCCTGCACCTGACGCCCCCCGCCACAATTCAGATCACGCCCATCCCCTGCTCCGCTGGATATCGACTATAAATTAGTAGTGGCCGCAGCGATTCTGCTCGCCTGATCAGGCGAGCGGACCGCCATTACCAAAAAACCAGAGAGAGCGTATGTGTGCTGACACATCGCAGCGCCTGCTTGAGGCGACTGCTATCCACGTAGACTATGGAAAACAAGCGGCATTGCGCAACGTTAATGTCTGCCTGGAATCCGGCAACACCCTTGGCTTGCTGGGCCTGAACGGCGCCGGCAAGTCGACACTGTTAAAAGTGCTGGCCGGAGTCAACCCGCCCTCCAGCGGTACCGTGCGGATTAACGGCGCAGATCTGGCCCGGCAACCACTGTGCGCTCGACAAGCACTCGGATATGCACCGGACAAACCCCCGTTACACCTTGAGTTTTCAGTCAAAGAATTTCTGACCTACGCGGCAAAGCTTCGCAGGCTACCGCGCAATCAGCTAGCGTCCTCAGTCAACTCGGTGATCGAGCGTTGCGGCCTGGGCGAGCATCGCCATCGAATCATCGCCAATCTGTCCCACGGCTTTCAGCAGCGCGTCAATCTGGCGCAGGCTTTGGTGCACCAACCCAAAGTTCTGCTACTCGATGAACCAACCAACGGACTCGACCCAGTGCAACTGATGGAAATGCGCTCACTGATTTCCGACATCAGCGGCAGTCACGCGACGATATTTTCCAGCCATTTGCTCACCGAGGTCGAAGCCACCTGCAATCGAGTCATGCTGATTAACGAGGGACAAAAGGTGCTCGATATGCCGATCGATCAGTTAACCGATGAAAAAAACGCAACCTTTGAAGTCGTCTTGCAGCAGGCAGCCAGGCAAACCGACCTGCAGGATCTGCCCGGCGTGCTGGCGGTTTGCTCCGTTGATCCGCAACACTGGTTGATCACCACTTCTGAGGCAACCCCAAGCGGTAACCCGGCAGGTATTGGCGATGCGCTGATCGCCAGGGGCCTGCAATTGCTTGAGGTCAATCCGGTTAAAAACCATCTCGAGCGGGTGTTTAACCAACTCACCGCAAATGCACGTCCCGTTGCCAGTGACACGCCATGACAAAAACTATCGCCGCGCATGAACTGCGCGTGTTACTGCGATCACCATTCGCATGGATTGCTGCAGCATTACTGCAGCTGATCTTCAGCTGGCTGTTTCTGGCAGCGGTGGATCAATTCACCACGGCACAGGGACAGCTATCGCCGGGTGCGCAACAAAGCGGATTAACGGCTTACCTGATTGTGCATTTTATCGCCCCATCGACTATCATCATGATGCTGGCCACACCACTACTGTGCATGAACAGCATCGCGGGTGAACGGCAGTCAGGCCGCTACGCACTGCTGGCAAGCTCACCGCTGACCGCCGCTGAAATAGTTGCAGGCAAGTTTATTGGTGCCCTGCTGTTCCAGTACGCCATTGTGGTTTTCAGTGTGCTGTTAATTGCCGCCTTATTGCCCGGCATCGCGCTGGATCTCACTCACCTGCTATGCGCCTACGTCGGACTGGCGTTATTCGTGGCCCTGGCCACCGCCGTGTCACTGTTGTTTTCATCACTGACACTGCGCCCGGTACTGGCAGCGTTCTTAAGTTTCAGCGTGATGTTACTACTTTGGCTTGCCGCTCAATCAGCCACCGGGTTACTTAGTGCAATTTCACCGTCGAGCCATCTCGCAAGCTTTATGCAGGGAAATCTCGACAGCCGCGACCTCGCCTACTTCACCGGTGTTATGGCGATACTGCTCTGCCTGTGCACTTATCGAATCAATTCGCTTACGCGTACATCCACCCCACTGCAAGCGGCCACCCAATGAGTACTCGACCGAATATCGTGCGGAATATTCTCAACAGCGATCGCACCCGCCTCTGCCTTATCCTTCTTTGCCTGCTTCTTCTTATCTCGGTGGCGAACCGCTTTTACATCACCCTGGATATGACCCGCGCCAGCCGGCACACCCTGCTTGCGGAAAGCGTTGACTCTATTTCACTTCTGCAGCAGTCGCTAAACGCTGAGGTGTTTATCAGTCCACTCGACCAACAGCGCAGTGCCATCGGCACGCTGCTTAGTAAGTACCAGCGCTATAAAAGCAATTTCACTATTGCCTTCACCGATCCGGCCCTTGATCCGCAGCGCATGCGCGACCTCAATATAGAACCCGGTGGTGAAATAATTCTGACCTATGCCGGACGAACCCAACGCATCCGCGAGGTTTCTGAGCAAGCAGTCAGCACCGCCTTGCAGCGACTGGCACGCGATCGTACACCGACCGCATCGTTTGTTGTGGGACATGGCGAACGCTTGATTGACGGTGACAGCAACGCCGATCTAAGCGTATTTGCTGCGCAGCTAGAGGAATCTGGCATCCGCGTCACGACTATTGATCTGACGGACACCAGGCGCATAGATTCCAACGCACTGCTGGTCATCGCCAGCCCGATACAGCGATATCTACCGGGAGAAAGCATGCTGCTGCTGGACTTCATTTCCCGTGGCGGCAATCTTATCTGGTTCACCGAGCCATTCGCTGATGATGGCCTGAAAGCCCTGGAGTATGAACTCGGCATAAACCGGCTGCCGGGCGTGGTGGTCGACCTCGCTGCGCAAAAACTGCAAGTGGATCGACCGGACTTCGCCGTTGCTAACCATTACTCAAAGCACCTGGCAACGCAAAGCTTCAGCGCCGTGACTCTGTTTCCGCAAGCCACAGGGCTCGACCTGCAGGCAAATCGCGAGTGGCGGGCGGCCGCGCTGGTGCAAGCCGGCAAGCAAGCCTGGACCGAAACCAGCGCGCTAAGTGGACAACTGGCCTATGGTGATGATGCACGCGAAAAAGCCGGCCCCTTTCCCCTGGTGCTAGCTCTGCAACGACCGCAATCCGGTAAAACCCAGAAAGTGATTGTTGCCGGTGACGGCGACTTTATCGCCGATGCATGGATCATGAACGGCGGTAACCGGGACCTCGGGAATCGTCTATTCAACTGGGTTGCGGACGATGACACGCTGATCGGAATAAACCGGCCCGAACTACGCGATTCACAGTTGCATTTAACGCGCTTCGCCACTCTGGCACTGGCGGCCATTGCGCTTTTATTGATGCCGGGGCTGTTTGTCGCCGGTGCCGGACGAGTCTGGTATCAACGTCGCCATGGCTGATAACACACCCGATTTCTCACCTGGCGTGCGGTCAAACGCCATCATTGCAATCACCGCACTACTATTGGGCCTAGTGATTCTGTTCGACGGCAAACTCTACAACAAAACACCAACCACCAACGCAATCCATGCATTGGATACAGCTGACTCAATAACACTGAGCGACGGCAACTCGACACTGCTGGCTTTCGAAAGGCAAGGTGCACACTGGCTGATCACCACCCCCTATACAGCGCCCGCCATCGCCGAGCGGATGGCAGTCCTGCTCGATACCAACCAGCACTCATCACGGCGCTACACGCAGTCTGAGGTACCCTTTGACCTGCTGTTCAAAGACACCGTGACACTCAATATAGATAACCACCAGTTTCATTTTGGCGCTGTCGAACCTGTCAGTCAGTTGCGCTACGTGCTGGCCGGTGATCACATTTACCTGCAACCCGATTATGTATTACCTTTGCTGAAGGCCGGTCACTCCGCATTTATCGATCTGCAGGTCACCGACCAGGTATTACAGGTAACCATAGAAGACCAGCTTGTCGACGACACTGGTGCGTGGTCAGCACTTCGATCGCTTGACATAGTCACCCCGCCATCGGCTCCGGCACTCGCCTCTATCGCGATCAAAGACGCGAACCACTCTGATCGCCACTACACACTGCACCAGCATGCAAACGGCCCTACACTGGTAAACGACACGGATCAATTCGGCTACCTGCTGTCAGCCACTCAAGCCGCAGCGCTGGGTGTTGCCCGGTATCTTCCGGGCTCAGCGCTAAACTGATCTTCGCAGCGACGCAGGCAAGGTGACAGGTTCAGGCCAGCCGACTGGTAATAGCGTTTATACTGGCGTGACTACAGTTGCACGGAACAGGCACCATGCCTGAGTTACCAGAAGTCGAAACAACCTTGCGAGGAATCGAACCTCACTTGCGACACCAGCGAATTACAAGCGTTGTTGTCAGGCAACCGCGTTTGCGCTGGCCAGTCACAGAAGCGCTGAGCCGAGTTAAAAACAGCGCGATCCACTCACTGCATCGTCGAGCCAAATACTTACTCATCGAGACCGACCACGGCCACCTCATCATTCATCTAGGTATGTCGGGCAGCCTGCGCATCAGCGATCCGGAACGCCCACTCCGAAAACACGACCACGTCGAGTTCAAACTATCCAGCGGTAAAGTACTGCGTTATCACGACCCACGCCGTTTCGGCGCTGTATTGCTGACTGATGAACCACCAGAGCAACACAAATTACTGAGTAATCTGGGACCGGAACCACTATCCGCCGACTTCAATGGCGAGCATTTATTCCGCGCTTCACGGCAGCGCAAAATCGCCGTTAAAAATCTAATAATGGATGGCCATATCGTGGTTGGCGTTGGAAATATCTACGCCAGCGAGGCACTGTATCTGGCTGCCGTCCGGCCCGCTAAAGCCGCCGGGCGGGTCACTGCAAAGCGCTACGACGAAATTGCCGCTGCCATTAAAAAGGTGCTGGGCGACGCTATCTCAATGGGTGGTACCACTTTACGTGATTTCGTCAATACCGATGGCGAGCCCGGTTATTTCCAGCAAACGCTCAATGTCTATGGACGCAAGCAACAGCCTTGTCGACAGTGCGGCACGGCAATAAAGCTTAAAGTAATCGGTCAGCGCTCAACCTTTTACTGTCCGCGCTGTCAGCACTAACCGCGATATCAGTAGTAACCGCTGTGACAGCGCAATCTAGACCTTGTTGATGGCAATGATCCGGTGGTATTTATCCATCAACTGATCGGGTGACTCGATATGCTGCGGGTCCAGCGGTATGCACTCGACCGGGCATACCTCGACACACTGTGAGGTCTCAAAATGTCCCACGCACTCAGTACACAGCGCAGGATTAATCTGATAGATTTCTATGCCCTGAGTGATCGCTCCGTTGGGGCACTCCGGCTCACAGACATCACAGTTAATGCATTCGTCGGTGATGATCAGTGCCACGACCGCTAACTGCTCTTTCGGGCTTCAATTAATGCTGCTTCAACGGCCGGATTTACAAACCGCGAAACATCACCGCCGAGCTTGGCGATCTCACGCACAATGCTCGAGGAAACAAACGTATACTGACTCGCTGCTGCGACAAAGACCGTTTCAATTCCGGGGTTCAATTGCCGGTTAAGATTGGCCAGTTGCACCTCGTATTCAAAATCAGACACGGCTCGCAAGCCACGCACGATCACCGTCGCGCCAATATCAACCGCCACATCCACCAACAAGCCCTGAAAAGACTGAACCCGAACATTGGGTAGATCGGCCAGCGCGTCGCGCACAAATTCACTGCGTTTTTCAAGGTCAAATGCCGGCTGCTTGCCCGGACTCTCTGCCACTGCAACAACGACGTGATCAAACATTTTCGATGCGCGTGACGCAACATCAATATGACCGAGGGTAACCGGATCAAATGTGCCGGGATATATCGCTGTGATATCCAATAGTGTCTGCCGTGGCGGGTACAGGTGTTAGTGTACCACCGCAATCCGCTTACGGTTTGAACACAACCTGCCTTTGCCAGGTGAAGGGAGCATTTTACAGAGCGCAGGAACCTGCCCCCTGTGTGAACACCCGTGATTAAGGTTCAACGACCGACAGCACACGGTACAAGCGCAGCAACACCTCTCCGGCAGTCTTTTCTTTCAGCAACTGCCAATCAAGCGGCAGGCTTAACTCGCTGTTACGCTTGTTGCACTCAACCACAACACACGCATCATCGGCCAGCAGTTGACTGCTGATTAAATTGTGAATCGCTTTATCGTGCAGCCTGGCATCAAACGGCGGATCGATAAATACTATGGAGTAGCGGCCGCTGGCAGGCGCCGGTATGGCATTTGAGCGGGTGGAATCCCGGCAATGCACGCCTACCCGGGTAAGCGCCAGGTGCTGCACAGATTGTTGCAACTGTGCACACACCTTCTGGTCTTTTTCCAGCAACACCAGTTCTTCGGCGCCACGTGAAATGGCCTCAAACCCAAGCACGCCACTTCCGGCGAACATATCGAGGCAGCAACTGCCGGGCAATGCGGGCTGCAACCACGAAAACAGCGTTTCGCGTAAACGATCACCGGTTGGTCGCAGGCCGGCGGCATCCCCGAACGGCACCATCCGCCCGCGCAAGCTACCGGCAATGATTCTAACTTTATTGCGCTTGTTGTTAGCCACCTACCCGCCTATCCTTTTCATTCGCCGCCATTCGCTGTGGCTTTATTTACCAATTGGTTAGTCCTGACTGCCAGAGTGGAGTGCTACGATACCTGTTGTACTAAACGCAACCCCGCACAGAAAATTTCATGGGTCTATTCAGCTTCCTTAGAAAAAAAACAGGCACGGCGCCCGCACCGGTCGAAGACACCGCAGCACCCGCCAAAGCAACGCAGCCCACAGCGCCGGTCGAGGATTCACCAGAACCGGTGCAGCACCTCGATAATCGACTGGAGAAATCCCGTAAGCGATTTGCGTCCGGCATCCTGGATTTTATCAGCGGACGCCGCCAGGTGGACGATGAATTACTCGAAGAGCTGGAGTCACAGCTGATCATGAGCGATATTGGCGTTCCAACGGCCAGCCGCATTATCTCGGCAGTCGAAGCGGCTGCCAAACGTTCAAGTGATCAAAACCTGAGGCAATTGCTGCGGCAACAATTGATCGATATTCTGCGTCCCTGTGAAGTTCCACTGGAGATACCAGACAGCAGCAAACCCTATGTGCTGCTGGTCGTCGGTGTTAATGGCGCGGGTAAAACCACCACCATAGGCAAGATCGCGCGGCAGCTGCAAAACGGCGGTAAATCAGTCATGTTGGCGGCCGGGGACACCTTTCGCGCAGCTGCCGTCGAGCAGTTACAGACCTGGGGCGAAAGAAACAATATCCCTGTCGTCGCTCAGGCGTCCGGCGCAGACTCTGCGTCTGTTATCTTCGACGCTTTGCAATCTGCTACAGCACGCGGCACCGATGTTCTGATTGCCGACACAGCCGGCCGTCTACACACCCAGTCCGGATTAATGGATGAACTCGCAAAAGTAACCCGTGTTATCAAAAAGCTTGATCCAGACGCTCCAAACGAAACCTTGCTGGTACTGGATGGCACAACTGGTCAGAACGGACTGAACCAGGCCCGCGAGTTCGGTGCTGCTGTTGGTGTCAGCGGGCTTGCTGTCACCAAACTCGACGGAACCGCCAAAGGCGGCATGGTCTTTACACTCGCCGACGAGCTGAAACTACCCCTTCGATTTATTGGAGTTGGGGAAGGCATCTACGATCTGCGCGTGTTTGAAGCGCAGGACTTCGTCGACGCACTGCTTGGCGATGCCACACCCGATGGATCGCCGATAGCCGCATAAGGACTTTGTCACAAAGAATTACTGGCTAACTGTCCAATCTACTACTTCACTTAAGAGGTATCGATGCGCGCCTGTGATCCGTTTGCAGTTCCTCTACCTGCCAGTCGCATTCATCGCCCCGGGAACCAAGGCCGCCAGAAGCGGGCACAACTATCCAATGATCCATTTTAATCGGGTTCATAAATACCACCAGACGCAACCACTGCTCTACGATTTCAGCCTGTTTTTGGCAAAAGGCTCCTATACTTGTATTGATACGGACAGCACCACGGCAACCGCTATCCAGCGAATGATTATGGCGTATGAAAAACCAGACAATGGTGATCTGACAGTCGATGGAATTAGCATTGCGGACATCCCCAATGCACGAATCCCCTACCTTCGCCGGCAGATCGGATTGATCGAGAGCAAACCGCTTTTGCTGGAGAACCGTAGTATCAGAGACAACATAGAGATGCCTTTACGCATTCTGGAATTAAGTACCAAAGCGATCACTGATCGCGTCAACGAGACACTCAACCAATCCGGACTCACTGAGGTTGCTGATAAACCCGCTAAACATCTGGATGAACCGACACGCCGGCTGGTGGCTTGTGCGAGAGCCACTGTGCATCGGCCATGCATTGTGCTGGCTGACGCAGCACAGAGCCATCAGCCGGCCAGCATCCGGGCAGTTGAAAGCCGGATATTGGAATCCGCATGGCACCAAAACTCCTGCATCATCAGGTTTGGCACGCCGCGCGAATTAGAAGGCAGACCAGCAGACTGCTCGATAATGACTGTCGGCCAAAGCAAACGACAAAAATATGAACCAAGCGCTGAATTTAATACCGACAGATGAAGTGATGCCGCCGGCTCAGGCACAGCGTCGCTTGCAACATCAACCGCGCCGCAACCGGGGCATAGCGATTATCTGCCGCCCTACCTGGCTCAGCAACCTGACTCTGCTAGCGTTGCTGTCAACAGTATTAACCCTGCCTGCTTTTTTTCTGTATGCTGGCCACGCACTGACAAACGCGGGCGCTAATCTCAGTCAGGCGCGAATAATAACTGTATTTCTGACCACCGGACTGGCATCCCACGAACACAAAGCCCTGGCCGATTCACTGCACGCTCGCAGTGATATTGTGTCGGCCAAACTGATCGACCCAACAACAATGGCGACACTACTGCCGGACGAGCAGCTCGCAATGGTGGAACTCACCCCGAAGCCTTCCCTCGATACGGACAGAATCGCGGCAATCGCCAGCGAGTTGCAAACGCTTGGGGGCGTCGAATTGGTCGTTGCAGACACCGCTCACACAACCAGCCACACCGCCGCGGCCAGCCGCGCAGAAACAATGGCGAGGACAGCAATCGCTGTCAGTTTGGTACTTGCTGCTGTGTTCATCGGGCTGATGTTCTGGCGCGACTTGTCCAGACAGGACCAACACCGACAATTAATGAGTCAATTGGGAGCCACCCAATCCATGATTCGCCGCCCAATGTTGCTGCGCGGCGGCGTTCTGGGGCTGATTGCCCCTGCCATAGCATTAATCGCCGCTTACTTGCTGCTGCAATCCTTACCCACACTACTTGATTTATCAATTTTTGCGACAGTAATGCCCGATATTCTTTCTGCCGGTTCACAAGCTCTATTCCTGCTGGTAACAATGATCACCACTTTGTTCGTCATATTGAGAAACAACATTTAACTTATATTTCAATAACTTAAGTTTTTCCTGGTAAACTATACAACACT
>CALKXD010000222.1 GCA_938003855.1 uncultured Granulosicoccaceae bacterium
CCCCCCCTTTTTTGCACGAAACCAATACCCTTAACACAAGCAGTATCGACACACTACAGAGCCGCAACGTATCACGGCTTACACACTAATAAAAGCGGTTTTTATCAGGGTCAAAATCTGCTTGCAGGTGGTTATTGTGTACGCCATAGCAAAAAACACGTCGGTATCTATTGTGCAAAGCGGCAAAGTCCCGAGGTCGTGCACACTCAGCAAACAGTTAAGCAGACAGGCGACTAACCGGTCGCCGCGCTCAAGGATCAATAAACATCAGGCAGATCACTTACTTGTAAAGCGGCGTATCCCGCCGTCAGGCAGAAGCAGCATAGGACGGTTGCAGGCGGGATCGGCCGTTATCTTAACAGCACAGCTAACTGGTGACACGTTATTCAGATACTACACGAATGTTCGTTATCAACCCCGAAGAATATCTATATACTCAACTAGAATACTGTTTCAGCTACCCGACCGGCTCGACCGCTGCAATCCTTTTGCGCTCAACCACTAACGGAAAAGGCAGCGCATGGCGCGCTCACGACGTACCGGCAAGCAATGCGCAATCGAATTTCAATTCCGCTACGGGACCAGCACTATCTTGCCAAAAGCACCCGGCTGCATAACCGCACGATGGCTCTCTCCTGCGTCAGCCAGTGCGAACTGCCGACCGACAATCGGGCGTAGCGAATTATCCGCTAGACCGGCAAGCAGATCTTTAATAATACGGTCCATTTCGGCGCGGCTGCCATTGAACAGTGCCAGACCACGAACATCCAGTTCCTTCATCATTGTCAGGCGCGGGTTAATGGTTACCTCGCCGCGATTGCCAATAACAATAATGCGACCGTACCGGGCGACAAGATCCAGATCAGCGGCCAGATTAACATTGGCCAGCATTTCCAGTATCAGTTCGGGGCCGGTCCCGTTGGTTAGCTCCTGAACCTGCTCCATGTAACCCCCGGCGGTGTGATCAACCACATGATCAGCCCCTTCATCGAGAATCAACTGACGACCTCGATCAGAACCACCACTACCAATGACCTTGAGGCCGGCCCGCTTGGCAAGCTGTATTGCGGCGGTACCAACCGAGCCACTGGCGCCATGGATAAAGACGGTCTCACCGGCAACTGCACCGCCTCTTGCAAACAGTGCGTAGTGGGCAGTGGCATAGGGAATACCCAGTGCAGCACCAGCCGTAAACTCGACGTTGTCGGGTAGCACCATTACGTCTGTAGCCGGGCGAACCACCTTTTCAGCGTAGCAGCCGGACATATTAAAGCCCAGGGCCGTCCCTACAAACACCCGATCACCGGGCTTAAGCGTCTTGACGTTTGCACCAACCGCCGAAACAACACCGGCAGCGTCACCGCCCGGCGTGTACGGTAGGTCTGGAACGATGGCATAAGCACCACCAAGCATGTAGGTATCAGCGGGGTTAACACCCGCGGCTTTTATATCAATAATTACTTCGTCATCGGCGGCAACGGGATCGGCAACCTGGTCAAGTTGCAGAACATCCGGACCACCGAAGCTGTGCGCCTGAATTGCTTTCAATCTACTTATCCTCTATCAATGCCGAATCCGGGGCCTACATCATACACAAAGTTGCCTGCGATTCTGCACTGATAAAAAACCGGTAACCATCAGTGACCGCTGGAGCAAACTACACGGAAGCTTTCAGTGCCTGATGCGCGGGAAAGGCATCCGGCAGCAGGCGATAGCGCATTTGAGCTTCAGTACTGTGGCTGTACTCAGCAATTACGCGGATTGGGTCGCCCGAATATTCGAGCCCTGAGACAAATGCCGCCCCCCAAATCAAGCCGATCGTGAATAACCAGCCCGGCCACCAAGGGCAATGACGCCAAAAGGTTCCAAAGCAATCAGCAGGTTTATAATGGTCTTCATTATCTTTTTGCTCATGAGAAAGCGCGTTCTGATTTCGATAATCTGATCAGTTATAGACAGAAATAACAGGGGGGCTTCCTTGCTTAATAAATCACTCTCCGCACTATCAACAACAAAAACGCCCAACTCTCGAACCTTAATCGCCTTATCACGGGACTATGCGTTCAGTCGCTTCTGGAAGTACGGCACAATGAAAAACGGCGGTGAGTAAAGCACTAGCGCGAAAGCAGCGACTAAAGGCTCCACCCGGAACAGGTAACTTAAAATTGATAACAGTGTCCCTGCCTGACGCAGAGGACCGGAGATTGCCGACCCGCAAAATCCATCGAGGTTTTCAAGCCCGACGCTACAAAAAGTTCCAGCAAAAATAGTGCGATAGACAGACTGAGGCATTAAACAGATTTCCAATTAGTCACACGGGCTGGTGGTCAGACGAAGCCTGATTAGAAAGGCATTTTTTTATTCTTATGACAGTTCCAGAACTATCCACTGCGCATTTTCGACGAATTTCAACCACGTTTGGCAATGCAACTGCTTGCGCGGCAACGTATGCGTTGCGGCTCATTTCCAGGCGCTGAAAACACAACCTCAAGCGCATCATCATGACACTCTCGGCATGTCTCAACCCTGACACCGGGTAACTGACCGACAGGCGGCATCTAGCATAGGATGCGGGCGCCAATTGGTGAAGATATTTTTCCGTAGCTATATTTCATTTAACCGGACAACGGCTCAACGGGCCGTTCCGGGTTCCCTGACTCCAGGTCAACATCAGTGTCTCTCCGGATAGCTCAAACTTGATCTGATAATCGCGAACGGCATCCTCTCCGCACAAAGAACTTGCCGTGGCAAAAATTCCCTCCGGTGTGAGCACCGTCGACGTCCAGATCAGCCGACACCAGACACCTCCTTGCCTCATCCAGTCTGGCTGGATATCAAAGGGTGACGCGTGTTTAGTACCCTCTGGAGTGATAACAGCGCGAGCGCACTGAGACTCTGTCCCCCACTCACCGTACAGCGACTCGCGTTCCACAGCAAAAGAAGGCACAGTAAACACCAAATAAATGACACTCACTCTTGCTATCCATCTTCCGACTCTATTCATTGCATCGCTGACTGCTGTTAAGCGCGTTTTGTGTGCGATACCTAAAGACAATGCACCGTCCGGTAAGTTCAGTGCGAAACACAGGCACCACGGACCCGAGCACACGGTGTGGACCAGACCACAGAACAACACTCCCAACGGTTCGGTACCAGAGGTAAGCCAGCGACCGGATCGCTACCAATGCGCAGAGGGAACACACTCGCTACGGGTCAGTTACAGCGGGGCACCCTGCCGGATCAACGGGATCACTGCTACAGCGGGTCTCCCTACCAACACCCCGGCTACACGTCCAACCTTTAACAACGACCTGACTATGTATGCATCACCCGGGCACTACAAGACTAAAAGGACCACCCGGGACTGAATAGTGTTTCCAATCAGGAAACCCGGCGCTGCATCCGAACCCGGTGCAGAAATTCACGGCCCGACATTCGATAACAACACGTATCCGGTTGCACTTCGTAGCGAGCTATAGGCACTGAATCAGATTTCAATCC
>CALKXD010000223.1 GCA_938003855.1 uncultured Granulosicoccaceae bacterium
GTGTAAACAAATAAATCTGGTATAGACGGGGGGTTGTTACCTGCTGTACCGGCGACAGAGTGACGATCATTGATTGGTAAGATATTTAAAGTACTGCTGGGTTTGTTTTTTCTGACAGTGGTTATAGTCGGGGTTGCCGGATACCTGACGTATAAGCGTCTGGAACCTAATCTGCCCGACATTGACGCACTGACCGAAATAGAATTGAGTGTCCCTTTATCTGTTTACACAAGGGATGCCAAGTTGATCGCTGAGTTCGGCGAGAAGCGTCGCGAGCGCTTGCTGATTGAAAACACCCCTCAGGTACTTATTGATGCGGTGATTGCCTCTGAAGACGATCGCTTCTACGAACATCCCGGTGTGGATTATCAGGGGTTGATTCGGGCGGGAATCAATCTGTTAAAAACCGGCCGCAAAGGGCAGGGCGGAAGTACCATCACCATGCAGGTGGCGCGCAACATCTACCTGTCCCCGGAAAAAACCTATGTGCGCAAGATCAACGAGATATTGCTGGCCTTGAAAATAGAGCGCCAAATCAGCAAGGCGTCAATTTTGGAGCTTTACCTTAATATCCCCTATCTCGGTAACCGTGCCTATGGCGCAGCTTCTGCGGCTAAGGTGTACTACGGCAAAAAAGTCTCGGAACTCACTCTGGCCGAAGCGGCAATGATTGCCGGGCTGCCGAAAGCCCCGTCGCTATACAATCCAATAGTTAATCCACAAAGAGCACTGGTACGGCGCAACTATGTATTGCGTCGCATGCGTGAACTGGAAAAAATTACCGGTGAGCAGTACCGGGAGGCGATTGAGGTGCCGGTTACCGCCAGGCTACATCGCACAGCGACAGAATCCGAGGCGGGATACGTCAGCGAGATGGCGCGTGCGCAAATGGTCGAGTGGCTTGGGCCTAACGCCTACACCGGAGGCTATAAGGTGTATACCACGATTGACAGTCGACATCAGTCGGCGGCCAATGCGGCGCTGCGCAATGCGCTGCAGGATTATGAGCAGCGGCACGGCATGCGATTGCCTGGCAGGGCCACTAAGCGCGATATCGAGTCACAGGAAAACATCGACGAGCTGCTGGCCAATATGCCATCGCATGGCGATCTGCAGTCAGCGCTGGTGGTAAAGACCACCGATACCACCGCGGTGGCCGGTTTGCAGGGGGGCGAGTTAATAGAAATTTCCTGGGAAAACATGCAATGGGCTTCACCCAGAAGTGAAACTGACCCGGAGCAACCCGCATTCACCAAACCCTCGGAAATACTCACCCCGCTCGATGTGATCTACGTGCGCAAAACAGCAAGTGCGCCGACAGAAGGCGAAGAAACGCAGGCTGGTGCAAAAGATGGCTACAGCTATGCGCTGGCGCAAATGCCCGATGTGGAAGGGGCGCTGGTCTCTCTTGATCCGACCACCGGCAAGGTGGTTGCGCTGGTTGGTGGTTACGACTTCTACCGCAGTAAGTTCAATCGGGTGACGCAGGCCTACCGTCAGCCTGGCTCGAATTTCAAACCGTTTATCTATTCGGCAGCACTGGAGTATGGCGATACTGCGGCCACAATCTACAATGACACCCCTGTTGTGCTTGAAGATAATGTTCTGGAAGATGAGTGGAGACCACGCAACTATTCCGGGCGCTTCTTCGGTCCGACTCGGTTGCGTGAGGCGTTGGTTAAATCGCGTAACCTGGTCTCGATCAGGCTGTTGCAAGAGCTTGGTATCCCGCGTGCGGTCCGCTACTCGAAGCGATTTAACTTCGAAGCACGCAGCCTGCCACGCAATTTATCCCTGGCGCTTGGTAGCGGTGATATGACGCCAATTCAACTGGCATCCGGCTACACGGTCTTTGCCAATGGCGGGTACTTTATTCCACCCCGCTTTATCGAAAAAATTGTCGATAGCGACGGTGAGGTGGTTTACCAGGCCGCACCGGTGGAAAAATGTGAGACCGAGGAAGATTGCGACAGGATCCTACAGGCCATTGGCAGCAGTGCCGTGGTGGAGGATGTGGCCGTAACCAATGATGAAGCCACCGGGTTGCCGATTGCAGCCGCGCTGGATGTTGTGGAAGCCGAGGGAGAAATTCCAAAAGCCCCACAAATGGTAGTGGCGCGGCGAGTCATTGATGAGCGCAATGCGTTCATTATGCGGTCAATTATGCGTGAGGTAGTCACGCGTGGAACCGCGAAGCGGGCATTGGCATTGGGTCGCAACGATGTGGCCGGTAAGACCGGCACTACTAATGATCTTTATGATGCGTGGTTTACCGGCTTCAACAGCTCGCTGGTCGCGACGGCCTGGATAGGCTATGACGAACAGCGATCGTTAGGACCGAGGGAAAGCGGCGGCGTTGCCGCTCTGCCAATGTGGGTAGACTATATGCGCACCGGTTTAGAGGGCGTGCCTGAAGATCAGGAGTATCAGCCGGAAGGTGTGGCGACGGTGCGCATTGATCGAAAAACCGGAAAGCTTGCGGTTCCCGGCAGCGACAACTCCTACTTTGAGTTTTTTCGCGAAGAAAATATTCCACTCGACACGGCGGAACCCGTCAAAAAAGTGGTTCCAGCAGTAATAACCACAGCGCCGGTACCAGTCACCAACACGGTGAGTGGCTCATCGCAGCCGGAAGTGATGTTGACTGAGACACAGCCTGTTATCCGGCAGCCGCAGGTGGTGCCAGCACCACCACCGCCCAGCCAGAAGAAAAAGCTGGAGCAATTGTTTTAGCGTAGAACCGGTTAGTTTATCCGGCGGGAAATTAACCCCGAAGATCATTGATCAAAGCGGGCTGATTAATGATCTATGGGGCGTTCTGCCGGTGGCGGCGAGTCGCCACCGTACTGCAATCGTTGAGATTAGGGCAAAGTCCCGCTGTCCGGGTTTCTAGTCGGCGTGAAATGCCGGGCTTAGTTCGTGGACTGTCTCGATCATGAATTCAACGTTGTCAGGATCAATATACTGGTGGATGCCGTGGCCAAGATTAAAAATATGGCGCTCTCCCGCCCCGTAACTCTCCAGCACCCGGTGTACTTCCTCCTTAATTTTTACCCGCGATCCATACAGAACACCCGGATCCAGATTGCCCTGTAGTGCCACACGATCCTGTGTTAGCGCACGCGCGTCGCGCAAATCTACTGTCCAGTCAACACCCACAGCATTGCAGCCGGTGCGGGCAATATCGGGTAGCCACATGCCGCCGTTTTTAGTAAACAGTGTGATCGGAATCGAGGCGTGCGACTCGCGCAGGGCGGTGACTATTTTTTGCATATAGTGCAGTGAAAAAGCCTGGTAGGCGCGTGGCGTAAGAATGCCACCCCAGGTGTCAAACACCATCAATGTCTGTGCGCCGGCATCTGCCTGAGCTCGCAGGTAGGCGATAGTCGTGGAGGCGATTTTTGACAGCAGCAAGTGCAGCGCGTTTTCATCACCGTACATCAGCTTTTTGATATGAACATATTCTTTACTACCGCTTCCCTCAACCATGTAAGTGGCTACTGTCCAGGGGCTGCCGGCAAAGCCGATCAGTGGAACACTGTCGTTGAGTTCCCGTCGAATAAGGCGCACGGCATCCATAACGTAGCGCAATTCGGTTTCGGGATCTGGTGTTGCCAGTTGCTTTATGTCTTCCGGGGTACGGGTCGGGTTTTTAAATCTTGGTCCTTCGCCAGCGGCAAAGTAGAGTCCCAGGCCCATGGCGTCCGGCACCGTTAGAATGTCTGAAAACAGAATTGCCGCGTCGAGGCTGAAGCGCCGGATTGGCTGCAAGGTAACCTCACAAGCGAGATCAGGCGTGCTGGCCAGCGTCATGAAATCGCCAGCGCGCTGCCGTGTCTCCAGGTATTCGGGCAGATATCGACCTGCCTGTCGCATGATCCAGATCGGAGTACGATCGACTGGTTTGTTGTTCAGTACGTCGAGCAGGCGGGTGTTTTTTATCGAGTGCAACTTAGGTGATCTCCAGGTAGCTCAGAATGCCCTCGGCGGCATTACGTCCTTCAAAAACTGCGGTGACGACCAGATCGGAGCCGCGTACCATGTCACCGCCGGCAAATATACGGGGGTTGGATGTCTGGTGGGCGTGGCTGTTTTTTTCAGGGGCGACCACGCGACCTGAATTGTCGACCACAACGTTGTGTTGTGCCAGCCAGTCAGGTGGGCTTGGTCGAAACCCAAACGCAACCAGCACCGCATCGGCGGCAATAATCTCCTCGGTGCCGGGGACCGGTTGCGGTGAGCGCCTGCCCCGATTGTCGGGCTCGCCAAGTTCCGTGGTGACGACTTTCACGCCGGTGACAGTGGAGTCGCCGACCAACTCAACGGGTTGCCGGTTCCAGAGGAAGTGCACGCCTTCTTCGCGGGCATTTTTCACCTCGCGGCGCGAGCCGGGCATGTTGCCTTCGTCGCGACGGTAAGCGCAAGTCACCTTGGTGGCGCCCTGACGGATAGCCGTTCTGTTGCAGTCCATTGCGGTATCACCGCCACCAAGTACTACCACTCTTTTATCTTTTAGGTCGATAAACCGGTCTGAAGGCCAGTGGTGGACTTGATTAACATTGGAGATCAGGTAGGGCAGTGCGTCGTGTACGCCGGCAAGCTCTTCGCCGGGAAAGCCGCCGCGCATAGAGGTGTAAGTACCCATGCCAAGGAATACTGCATCGTAGTCGTCGAGCAGTTGCTGCAATTCGATGTCTTCGCCAATGCTGACGTTGAGGCGAAAATCGACGCCCATTTCTTCCATGATCTTTCTGCGGGTGAAGACAACTTCCTTTTCGAGCTTGAATGGCGGTATACCGAAGGTCAGCAGGCCGCCGATTTCCGGGTAGCGATCAAACACCACCGGCTTGACACCATTGCGCACTAATATGTCAGCGCAGCCCAGGCCTGCCGGGCCGGCGCCGATGATTGCCACACGCTTGCCGGTGTCGGTAACATGCGACAGGTCAGGTCGCCAGCCTTGTTTTAGTGCTTCGTCAGTAATGTATTTTTCAACGGACCCGATTGTGACGGCGCCGAAGCCGTCGTTCAGCGTACACGCGCCTTCGCAGAGTCTATCCTGAGGGCATACGCGGCCACACATTTCCGGCAGCGAATTTGTCCGGTGGCTCATTTCTGCCGCTTCGAACAAATTGCCCTCGGCTACCAGCTTCAGCCAGTTGGGTATGTAGTTGTGGACCGGGCATTTCCATTCACAGTACGGATTGCCACAGGCCAGGCAGCGTTCTGATTGAGAAGCGGCAACATCGGCCTCAAAGTGACCGTAGATTTCCTTAAATTGCACAATCCGTTCTGCAGCCGGTGTTTTCTCCGGGTCCTGCCTCGGTGCATCGAGGAACTGAAATACGTTTGCCATCAGTTGGGTCTGTCTATGAAGTGTCGATGCATGGATAATAGACTCGAATGCCGCTGAGATGTTCCTTCGGCGAGGGTGCCGGGGAAATCATCTGCGAAAAGCCGGGCTATCCGTGTGCCTTGTGCAGCAGAGAAATAAACCAGTGCCACGGTTGAATCGGTGGGGCGCAGTGCCCTGAAATAGCAGGCTGGTTATGCGCCGAGCTTTGTTTTGATCAATGCACTGACGGCAGACATATCTGCCCGGCCTTGTAGCTGCGGCTTGAGTATTCCCATAACCTTACCCATATCTCGTATGGTAGTGGCGCCGGTCTGTTGGACGGCAGCGTCAATAAGGGCTTGAATTTCTTCTTCAGGGAGGGCCTGCGGCAGATAGGTCTGGATGATCTCCAGTTCTGCCTGCTCGACTTCAGCCAGGTCGGCGCGATCACCTTTAGTGAACTGCTCGATGGACTCTCGTCGTTGCTTTGCCATTTTATCGAGAATGACGATCATGGCGGGGTCGTCTGTTTCCAGGCGCTGGTCGACTTCCCGCTGCTTGACGGCGGCTGAGATGAGTCGCAGCACACCCAGGCGAGCTTTGTCGCCGCTTTTCATGCACGTCTTTGTGTCAGCCAGGATAGCGGCTTTGATGTCGGACATGCCTGGCGTCTAGTAGAGGCGTACGCGTCGTGAAACTTCTTTCGAAAGTTTCTTCTGATGGCGTTTTACTGCGGCGGCCGCTTTGCGCTTGCGCTCGGTAGTTGGCTTTTCGTAGTACTCACGACGACGTGTCTCTGTCAGTACACCAGCTTTCTCGCAAGAGCGCTTGAAGCGGCGCAAAGCGATTTCAAAGGGTTCGTTCTCTTTAACGCGTACAGATGGCATGTTTCGGTTTTTCTCTTCTTGCGCATTTGCGCTGCTGTTCTTTGTTGGTGTAGCGTGACGCCAACGGGCTTTGCTTAGCCCATTAATTATAAGGGTTTATGCTGTACAAGCAAGTAATCGACCCGGATTTGATCAGATTAACCCGATTAGCATGGAAAATACCTTTTGAAAGTACTGGGAATAGAGACCTCGTGCGACGAAACCGGGCTGGCTTTGTACGATACCGAGCAAGGGTTGCTCGCGCATGTGTTACACAGTCAGGTGGCCACACACGAATCCTACGGCGGCGTGGTACCCGAAATCGCTTCGCGCGACCACATCCGCAAATGGGTCGGCCTGACTCGCGAGTGCGCCGCACGGGCGGACATGAAAATAAAGCACATAGACGCCGTTGCCTACACTGCAGGCCCGGGGCTTGCCGGTGCCTTGTTCAGCGGTGCGGTGGCGGGTCGTACCCTGGCGTGGACCCTGGGGATACCAGCCATCGGTGTGCACCACATGGAGGCACATCTGTTAGCGCCAATGCTGGAGCCGGAGAGTCCTGACTTTCCGTTTATTTGTTTGTTGGTATCTGGTGGTCACACACAGTTGGTGCGGGTAGACGGGCTTGGGCAATATCTCCTGCTTGGCGACACACTGGACGATGCGGCAGGTGAAGCCTTCGATAAGACCGCGAAAATGCTGGGTCTGGGCTATCCCGGCGGGCCAAGGCTAGCCAAGGCGGCGGAGTCGGGAGATGCGCAGAAGTTTGTATTTGCGCGCCCGATGACCAACCGGCCAGGGCTGGATTTCAGTTTCAGTGGTTTGAAAACCGCCGCCATCACGGCGTTCAACTCAGCGCATAGGGACAGTGCCGTGATAAACGATATCGCCGCCGGTTTTCAAGCCTCGGTGGTAGAGACACTGTGTATTAAATGCCGCCGAGCGCTGCAACAGGAGAATCTTCGAAATCTGGTGGTGGCGGGAGGGGTGGCATCCAACACACGATTGCGTGCGGCCTTGCAGCAAACCGTTGATGATGTCGATGGAGAGTTATTCTGTCCGCGTCTGGAGTTTTGTACCGATAACGGGGCCATGATCGCGCTGGCAGGTGCCTTGCGGTTGCAGGCCGGTGAGTCAAGTAACACGGAGATCGTGATCCGGCCGCGTTGGCCGTTGTCGGAGATGCAGCCTCCACAGCGTGCGAGCGGTGCCTCGGGCATGCGTTAAGCAGGTGTGGGTGCGCCAGAGATTGCTGCCACGGTGGTGCTCAAATACCAGTAGTCGGCGCACAGACTGTCAGCTAGTCCCCGCCAGTAACTGCTGCGTGGTGTCGATTTGTTGAGCGCGTGATCCTTGAAGTCAGCCCTAGGATGGCCGGTGTATCACTATTTTCCGGTAGCGCCAATCTTCGGTTCTGTGCCTTTAATCAGGCGGCTGATGTTGGCTTTGTGACGCCAGAATACCAGTACAGCGATTGCCAGGCCGCAAACCACCAGTGCCATTGAACGGGTTGTGATCCAAAGATACAACGGCAGCAGCGCGAGACTGACCAGTGCGGCCAGTGAGGAGTAGCGGAACGCCAGGCTGACGGCCAGCCAGCTTGCCACGGTGAGCAATCCAACCAGCCAGTAGATGCCGAAGATAGCACCGAACCCGGTCGCTACACCCTTGCCGCCTTTGAACTGAAAAAACACTGGAAACAGATGGCCCAGCACCGCAGCGAGCGCGGTCAGGCCGACATAGAGCGGGTCGATAGCCAGAGCCTGCGCGGCAAACACCGGGACAAATCCTTTAGCGGCGTCGCCGATCAGAGTGATGGCCGCTGGCACTTTGCCGCCAACGCGCAGCACGTTGGTTGCTCCGGGGTTGCCTGAGCCCTGAGTGCGCGGGTCTTCAAGGCGCATAAGTTTGCAAACGATAATTGCTGTCGATATGGAACCGATCAGATATCCCAGTAATGGAAAAAGTAGTTGCATCAAGTGAGGTTGCTCTGGTGCTGCGGTCAGTTGCTATTATGCGGTATAAACATCTGAGGTGGCTAAAAAGGCCACAATACCTGTTTCCCGAACTGCGAGCCTAGTGGTGTATCAACAAGAAAAAGACTGCTTCGGCATCGATACCCGTCTGGTGGTGAAAACCAACACAAGGGCTAGCAGCGATTATCACCGGTTTTCAGAGGTCTGCGATATTATTGCAGATCGCATGTACGAGCGACTGGGGCTACTCAGTCAGTCACCGAAACGGATTCTGGATCTTGGCACCGGTGACGGGCGTCATTTATCCGTGTTGAAAAAAATGTTTCCTTCAGCACTGGTGGTTGGTGCCGACATCTGCCATCAAGGGTTAGCCTCCTGTCGGCAGCAGCGGTCGCTGCTCTCCCGGGTGACCGGGAACCATGCCGGGCTGGTCTGTCTCGACGCTGCCCAGCCGCAGCCCTTTGAGTCAGGCGCCTTCGATCTTATTGTCTCAAACCTGCTGCTTCCCTGGGTGCACCCTTGCGAAACTTTCGCAAAAGAGTTAAACCGCCTGCTCAGCAGTGACGGTGCTTTTTTCGTGTCATCGGTGGGGCCGGATACGCTGATCGAACTGCGCCACGCCTGGCAGCAGATTGACTCGGCGGAGCACGTCAACGCTTTTCTCGATATGCACGATCTTGGCGATGTGTTGCATGGCGCAGGCATTACAGATCCGGTGATGGACACCGAAAGATTGCAAGTGTCTTTCACATCGGTACACAAGTTGTTAGATGAACTGGTACATACCGGATGCACTAACGTGCTTTATGGTCGGCGAAGAGGTTTAACCAGCGCCGATGTTCGAGACCGTCTTGCCAGCCACTACAGCAGTGCGCCTGCTGGTGAGGTCGATGAGGAAAAGGTTTATGCCACATTGGAGGTGGTTTATGCGCATGGCTGGAAAGGCAAGCCTGTCTTGCCAGCAGGACAGCAGGTCGTCAATCTTGACAGTCTGCGGAAAAAACTCGCTAAGTAGTATTTTCACAGCAGCTTTACTTGCCGATAGCGCTTTTAGTGCTTATCATCATTACAGGAATTACTGAAATTTCACCGCTGCGGTGTAGATGGTGTCTGTGTACCCGGGTAGTTAAATCCAAACAATCCTTTCAAAGCGTAACCTGCCATCCTTTGGCAACGCTCATGAGTGATTGAGCGAAGTGTAATGGTGCGTTAACATGCAGGGTTAAAGCCTGCAGGGCGGTGGTATTGGTTGTCAGTCAGCAAAATAGCGAAACGGGAGTCACCCAGATCGTCGTGACTGGTAACAAGTCGATGAGCTGGCGCGCAAATGTGCTGTTGGCGGCATCACTTGGGGCTGTCAGTGCGATTTTTGGCGGTGGCATTGCTCTGTTCGGGTTCTGGCTGGTTCTGCCATTTGCGGGACTGGAATTTTTACTGGTGGTGTACTGCCTGAGTGTTGCGTACCGTAAGCTCGGGTTTACAGAAGTGATCTCCCTCGAAGAGGCGTTCGTAATAGTAGAGTCAGGTTACCGGCATCCCGACAACCGGGTAGAATTGTCGCGTCACTGGGCAAGATTAGAATTCGATAATCCATCCAGTTTGTTCGAGGTGGGGACGCTAGTTATTAGAGCTGGCAACAGATCGCTCGAGGTGGGGCATCTGCTGAATAAAGAAGACAAAATAAAATTGCACAGGGAGTTGCAATTAGAGTTAGGAATGGACTCATCGACACTTAGGCTGATGTCGTGATTGAACACAGTTGTGCTGAAGTTGAAATACCTGATAGATCCTGATTTATCCACAAACAATTTTTTCTGGCCCCCTATCTAAAGGGGACCAGCAAGCTAGAATCCTACATTATTTGAAATTGGAGAAGGCACCGATGAGGTCCCCAATGTTATTTGTACTTCGCTGGCTGGGTGTGGTTTCAGCCGCGTTGGCAGGTCAGAACGCTTTTGCTGCACTCGGCGACGTCAACATGACGGTGGGTGTTACACCCATTAGTCAGGAAGTCTACGGTTTGCACATGCTTATCTTCTGGATCTGCTGTGTGATCGGCGCGCTGGTCTTCGCCGTGATGTTTTACTCTATCTTTAAGCATCGCAAATCGAAGGGCGCCAAGGCCGCTGATTTCCACGAAAGCACGATGGTTGAAATCGTCTGGACTGCAGTACCTCTGATCATTCTGGTCGCGATGGCTATACCAGCGGCTCGCACGCTGATAGCGATGGAGGATACCAGCAACGCAGATGTCACGGTCAAAGTGACTGGCTATCAGTGGAAGTGGCATTACGAGTATCTTGATTCCGGTGTCAGCTTTTTCAGTTCGCTCGATGCGGAGCATGCGGCAGCGCGGCAAGTTGGCTCCGGCGTTGACGTCAGCCAGTTTGAGCACTATCTGAAGGAAGTCGACAACCCGTTGGTGCTGCCGGTGGGCAAGAAAGTGCGCTTCCTGCACACAGCATCCGATGTGATTCACTCCTGGTGGGTGCCTGATCTGGCTGTCAAGAAAGACGCTATTCCGGGTTTCATCAATGAAAACTGGGCGCTCATAGAACAAGAGGGTGTGTACCGGGGCAAGTGCGCCGAGTTGTGCGGTCGTGATCACGGGTTCATGCCAATTGTGGTCAACGCTGTTTCCGAAGAAGAGTTCGATGCCTGGATCGCTGAGCGCGCTCCAGTCGAAACAATGGCAGACGCGGGTGCACAGACAGTAGCCGCGACGACAGAAGACGACGATGCAGATCGGGAGTGGGCCCTCGAAGAACTGATGGCTCGTGGCGAGCCGGTTTATGCGGCTGCCTGTGCCGCCTGCCACCAGGCCAATGGTCAGGGTGTCCCCGGGGCATTCCCAGCTATTGCCGGCAGCGCGGTTGTCACGGGTCCGGTGGATGCTCACATCAAGACGGTTTATGTCGGTGTTGCGGGCTCTGCAATGGGCTCCTTCGCGAATCAGCTCAACGATGTTGATATGGCGGCTGTGCTCACCTATCAGCGAAATGCCTTTGGTAACACCGTTGGCGACACTATCCAGCCTGCGGCCATTAAAGCACTACGCTAACCAGACAGAATACCTTAGAACTCGCTTCAATCGGAGGCACATATGAGTACTGCAACAGCAGAGCATCACGACCATGATGACCATCACGGTCCTGCCAAAGGCTGGACCCGGTGGCTTTACACAACAAATCATAAGGACATCGGCACGTTGTATCTGCTGTTTTCCCTAGTGATGTTTTTTATCGGCGGCGGTATGGCGCTGATTATCCGGGCTGAACTGTTTCAGCCAGGCTTACAGATGGTTGATCCATTGTTTTTCAACTCAATGACAACCATGCACGCACTGGTGATGATCTTCGGTGTGGTGATGCCAGCGTTTGTCGGGCTGGCCAACTGGATGATCCCGATGATGATCGGTGGTCCGGATATGGCACTGCCCAGATTGAATAACTGGAGCTTCTGGATAATGCCATTCGCATTTCTGTTGCTGCTGTCTACGTTATTCATGGAAGGTGGTGGCCCGGCAGGCGGCTGGACGCTCTACGCGCCATTGTCGCTGCAGGGCGGAGACAATCTGGCATTTGTCATTTTTGCTATTCACTTCATGGGTATTTCTTCCGTGATGGGGTCGATCAACATCGTGGCTACCATTTTCAACATGCGAGCACCTGGCATGACACTGATGAAAATGCCGTTGTTTGTCTGGACCTGGCTGATCACCGCCTACCTGTTGATCGCGGTTATCCCGGTTCTGGCCGGTGCCGTTACGATGCTGCTGACAGATCGCTACTTCGGCACCAGCTTTTTCAGTGCAGCGGGCGGTGGTGATCCGGTAATGTTCCAACATATCTTCTGGTTTTTCGGTCACCCTGAAGTGTACATTCTGATTCTTCCTGCGTTCGGTATTATCTCCAGCATCATCCCGACTTTCGCGCGCAAGCCACTTTTTGGTTATGCCTCGATGGTCTACGCGACCGCCTCAATTGCGTTTCTGTCTTTTATTGTATGGGCGCACCACATGTTTACGGTTGGGATGCCCTTGGCGGGCGAAATGTTCTTTATGTTCGCCACGATGATGATCTCTGTACCCACCGGTGTGAAGGTGTTCAACTGGATTGCGACCATGTGGCGCGGTTCAATGACCTTTGAAACTCCCATGTTGTTCGCGATTGGATTTCTGGTCATGTTTACCATTGGCGGATTATCCGGTCTGATGCTGGCCATCACCCCGGCTGATATCCAGTACCACGATACCTACTTTGTGGTGGCGCACTTTCACTACGTTCTAGTGCCTGGTGCTATCTACTCGATCATGGCCGCAACGTATTACTGGATGCCTAAGTGGACGGGCAATATGTACGACGAGAAATGGGGAAAAATCCATTTCTGGGTATCAACCGTGTTCCTGAATGTATTGTTCTTCCCCATGCATTTTGTTGGTCTTGCCGGAATGCCTCGACGGATCCCGGACTACAGTATGCAGTTTGCAGACTGGAATGCCGTGGCAACAATCGGTGCGTTTGGTTTTGGTTTCTCTCAGTTGATCTTTGTCTACGTAGTGCTGAAGTGCATGAAAGGCGGCGAGAAGGCAACCACTGAGGTTTGGGAAGGTGCTGACGGGCTGGAATGGACAGTGCCTTCACCGGCGCCGTACCACACCTTCGAAACACCTCCGCCAATTCGATAATAAAAGTATTCGCAGCGGAGCAGTCCGCTGCGAATCCGGTATAGCATGAGCAATAAAAACTCCAACAACTACAGGGTGCCTATCATTCTGGCCGTCGTTGCTGTGTGCTTTTACGTAATGAGCATTGTTATGCAGTATCTAAATAATGGGGCAGTGACTTGAGCGAATCTGATAGTAACGACACGTCTACCACTTTGGGGATCCGCAAAGCGCACTTAACTCTGTCCGGCAAGTTATGTCTGCTGGGTATTGGAATGTTTGGTTTTGGCTATTTAATGGTGCCGCTTTACGATATTATTTGTGATATCACCGGCTTGAATGGTAAAACCTCATCCGTGGCGGTTTCCGCCCCGCGATCCGATGGCGCGGCAGTAGACCGGCTGGTCACTGTCGAATTTGTCTCAGTAGTAAATTCTTCTGCGGCGTGGAGCTTTAAGCCCACCAAGACATCGATGCAAGTGGTCCCGGGACGGTCATACACCGCTTCCTATGAAGTCGTTAACTTAAACGGACGTCCTGCTGTCGGGCAGGCGGTGCCTAGTGTTGCGCCTTCATCGGCCGCCAAATACTTTAATAAGATAGAGTGTTTTTGCTTCACCAGTCAGGAGTTCGATACTGGTGGGCGCAAGGAAATGCCATTGGTGTTTTTCATTGAAGAAGATTTACCCAGAAGCATTGATACAGTGACGCTGTCTTATACCTATTTCGATACAGGCGAACCAGTCGCTGTCAGCTTGTCTGATAGCTAAAATTATAACGGAACGATCCACTATGAGCTCTCCGAGTACTTATTACATTCCACATGAGGCCAAGTGGCCTATTGTTGGATCAATTGCACTATTTGCCTTTTTTGCCGGCTTTGCTTTTCTGTTGAATGGCGGTGGCTGGATCATTATGGCGCTTGGTGCGGCCTTGTTGATCTACATGATGGTGCGTTGGTTTGGTGATGTTATTACCGAGTCAGAGAACGGCACTTACAGCCCACAGGTCGATGTGTCATTTCGAATGGCGATGATGTGGTTTATCTTTTCGGAAGTGATGTTTTTCGGAGCTTTCTTCGGGGCGCTTTTCTACGCCCGCGTGTTTTCCGGTCCTTGGCTTTCGGGCTTGGGTGAAGGTGGTGCTGCGGCAACCAATGCGGTTCTGTGGTCGGGCTTTGACTACGTTTGGCCGACCAACGGTCCGGCGGCGCTGGGTGGTGAATACGCCAAGATGGGCTGGTTTGGACTGCCGGTGATTAATACATTAATTCTGTTAACCAGCGGCGTGACCTGCACAATCGCCCACCATGCGATTAAAGAAGGCAATCGCCAGAAAATGGTGAGATGGCTGCTGGCCACTGTGGTTTTGGGTTTTCTATTTGTAGGCTTGCAAGCGCTCGAGTACTGGGAAGCCTATAGCCACCTGAACCTGAAGCTGACTACTGGAATATACGGCTCGACTTTCTTCATGCTGACCGGTTTCCACGGTTTTCACGTGACGATGGGAGCGATCATTCTACTGGTGGTGATGCTGCGTGGCACCCGCAAACATTTCTCGGCAACCAATCATTTTGCGTTTGAGGCTGCGGCCTGGTATTGGCACTTCGTTGACGTGGTGTGGTTAGGGTTGTTTATCTTTGTGTACATCCTTTGACAGGACGAACATAAAGAAAAAAGGGCGCAACTAGCGCCCTTTTTTTATGCAGTGGCTTCAGTGTTGGAATTTGTTACTGTTACATCGGGCCGGGCTTAACCGGCAGGAACCCGAGCATTCCGGCGATAACAATGATAACTATTGCCACAATCGACAGGCCGATACGCCAGGTGAGAGCCTTTACGGTACGTTTTTTAGTGCCGTCGTCCTTGACCAGAAAAAACAAGCCCGAAAACAGGCTGCCGATAATGGCCAGTAATAGTAAAACGATTATAAGTTTGACGAGCAGCATAAAATTCTCGCAAAGCTGTGAGTGTAGCACGCCGTGGTGAATCGAATTACCGGCGCGCCGGTATCGACAAGGCTGCTTCGTGGTTCGGGGCTTATTGTCACGTTGACAACGCTGACTTTAATTGCGGTTTTTGCAAAGCTCGGTATGTGGCAACTGGACAGGGCAGCAGAAAAAAAATCCATGCTGCAGGCGTCACTGCTGGCTGGTAGTGCCGCACCAATGTCGGCTTTGCCGGATGGCGACCTCACCCCGATGCGCTATCGAGAGTTCTTGTTACGAGGCAGGTTCGACACTGATCATCAGTTTTTACTCGACAACAGAATCCGTGACAAGCAAGCGGGCTTCGAGGTGATGACACCGTTTGTCACGGAAGGCTCCGGAACGACTATCCTTGTCAACAGAGGTTGGCTGGGACACGATGGAAATCGCAACCTGAAGACCCGAATTGATGTTTCAGACGTAGATAGTGTCGTAGTGAGTGGCGTTTTAACCATGCCCTCTAAAGGTTTTACGCTTGGTGCGTCGATTGACAGCAGTCAATCGAGTTGGCCCAAAATTATTCAATACGCCGACTACGAGACCGTCGCCACGGTGCTGAATGTGGAGTCACTAGCGTCTGCGGTGCTGGTATTAGCTGCGGATCAGCCGTGGAGTTACGCGTATAATTGGCAGCCGGTGGCCAATGGGCCTCAGAAGCACTACGGATATGCCTTTCAGTGGTTTGCAATGTTGCTTGCTGTTGTCATTATTTTCGTCTATCTCAACTTTATAAAGAAAGATGACTGAATCAGAATCTGAGTTGAAAGCACGTGCGGTAAGTCGCCGCAAACTACTTGCGCTGATGGGTATTTACGCAGCGCCCCTGGTTGCGGCGTGGCTGTGGTTTGCCTACGTAAAAAACAACCAGGGTGCCGGTGTTTCTGTCAATGGTGAGCTTATTCAGCCTGCCGTGCCGCTGCAGCGCTTTGACCTGGTAGATGCCCAGGGCGTTTCGTGGCCACTTGAGGCCTTGCAGAAAAAGTGGAGCATGGTGTATTTCTCTGAGGACGGTTGCAAAGAGGCCTGTGAAACGAGCTTGCACAACATGCGTCAGGTGAGATTATCGACCGGTCGCCGTATGGACCGGGTGCAGCGTATACTGGTAACAACGGACGTTCAGACGATGGACGGCCGGCTGTCACAGGCTGCAGAAGGACTATCTGTCGTGGGTGGTTCCGTTGAGCAGGTACTGACATTGAAGCAACAAATTAACACCGCTCAGCAAGGCATGAGCGAATGTAACAATTGTATTTACCTTGTAGATCCATTTGGCAACGTTATGATGAGGTTCTCTCCTGAACTCGATCCCGCCAAGATGTACAAGGATTTAAAACATCTGCTGAAAGTTTCGCGGATCGGCTAGCAATTCGATCAGGATAGATAAGTTGGCTACACAATCAAACAATGAAACAAGTGCAATTCAGACAGCGTCGCTGCCCTCAGATTCGATAAGGCTGCGAGACTATCTGGAACTCACCAAGCCCAAAGTGGTGTTGTTATTGGTATTTACCGCTATTGCCGGTATGGTGCTGTCGGTTCCCGGCATGCTTCCGCTGCAGGAAACGGTTTTTGGCATACTCGGCATCGGACTGGCGGCAGCATCGGCAGCAGCTATAAACCATGTGGTCGATCAGCATGCAGATGCTCAGATGAATCGCACCCGCAATCGACCTCTGCCGAAAGGTAACCTCAGTACGGCTGAGTGTTTATGGTTTGCCTGCGGGATCGGCGTGCTGTCGATGATTCTGCTGGTGGTGTTCGTGAATACCTTAACTGCGGTGCTGACGTTCTTCTCGCTGATCGGGTATGCCTGCGTGTACACCATGTATCTGAAGCGTGCGACGCCTCAGAATATCGTTATTGGTGGTGTGGCTGGTGCTATGCCGCCGGTGCTGGGATGGGCTGCCATTACCGGCGAGGTGACTGCCGAATCACTGCTGCTGTTTTTAATTGTCTTTATCTGGACTCCGCCGCATTTCTGGGCGCTCGCTATCCACCGAAAAGACGACTACGCAAAAGTGAATATTCCGATGTTGCCGGTGACCCATGGCAACAAATACACCCGGCTGCAAATTCTGCTCTATACCATCTTGCTGGTGTTGATTACTCTGGTGCCCTACCTGATCCACATGAGCGGCTTGCTTTATCTTGCGGCAGCGATCGGGTTTGGCGGTTGGTTTCTGGTGCATGCCTTGCGAATTCAGAATGCCGATAATCCGCGTCAGCCCATGCGAATGTTTGTTGTGTCAATACAGTATCTGATGGGTGTATTTGCCGCATTGCTGATCGATCATTACGTGCCGGTTTTCTTCTCCTGATACCCGTGTAACCCGAAAGCCGTTTTCCGGTCGCGCTGCGGACCGGTGGGTGCTGGTTCCTGCGACGTGGAGCCTTCCTCTTTGCGCCCGACATGAGTTCAGTTGATGCAGCAAGGTTCCTGTTGCTGTTTGACGACCCGGGATGCGTTAACCTGACACGTTGGAAATAACTGTGGACCGGTGAATTTACCCTCGACTCCTTCACAGTTCCAATGCAGCTCTTTTGATAACTTGATCCCAGAATGAAGAAGTTCCGCCTGGCCTGAGCTGTCAGCGGGTAACTGTTAAATTTGTGCAATTCCGGGATTAATATGAACAGAATGTTTCGCTGGTCGGGCGTGGCCGTGGCGATTAGCAGTGCGGCGGCATTTGCATCCGCTGAGGTGGAATCGTTCGGCAGTTTTTCAACGGCAGTACCTGAAACACGCCTGTTTGGAGGCAGCGGTTCGCAACTTCGCTGCGACCTGTTTTTCACGATGGCTGACTCTGAGCGCTGGGTCGCGCCGAAGGGCAGTCTGGTAGAGCAGAGTGTGCCGGCATTCGTATGGCAGTTCTCCGGGTTGCTGCCGGTTGGCGACTACCGTAAAACACTGGCAGTACATAGTCACTACACCGATACTCAGGAGCGATCCTGGGAAGACGTTCAGGAGGTGTTGTATAACGGCCTCAGAGCAGAGGGAGCGCGTGAATTCGAGGCGAAGATCGCTTACGCAGGTGCTTACGCGTTCGCGCCCCGCTGGACCGATGTGCAGTTGGTTGACGTAGCCGACCCCACCCGCGACAAGCATTCGGTTCTCTACGATGTGATCTATCGGGAGCCCGCGCCAAAAGGCGTCTCAATTGATGATTACAGAGCCCTGGTGCGAGAACTGATGGATGACCCTGAGCGCGTGACATTGCAGGATATACGCGGTGTCGTCGATGCGGCCGATGCGGTCAAAGACGGGAAGCCCATTGTCACTGCCGGGTTGTCAGCAGGTGCCGTCACGCCAGCCGAAGTTGCGCTACCAGCCGCACTGGATAGGGTTGGCGATTCCGTTGAGCCGACTGGAGTGGTCGTTGATCTCTCTGGTATCGAGGTGGATGGTCAGTTGATCGAAAAACCAGTCCCGGAGATGGAAAAACCCATGACGCCCACGACCTTGGAACAACAGCAATCGGTGCAACCGTCCGGTGTTGAAGTGCCTGTTGTGCATCCGGCACAAATGGATGAGCAGTCACGCAGCATCTTCCCGCCGGAAACGATGCCTGACAGCGCCGGAGAGGGCGTCTGGATGGAACTCGAGGACGGGTCTATGGTGCTGAAGAAAGTGGACGAGATAATTAACTAGTGCCCATCCAGAAAAAACTGCTACTGCGTACCACTTAGGCACGCAATTTTTTACCGACTACAGGTAGTTACTTAAGAGCAACTAAGCGCCTACCTGTGGTAGGCAAAATCTCACGCACCTGAATGGTCCTCGCGACGCCCTGTTACTGGATAGGCACTAGCAATGATTACCCCCTGCCTTGAGTTTTTCGGTTTGCGGTCGACGTGCTGCGGGTCAGCAAATAGGGTTTGTCGTCCGGTGGGTCTGCTCAAGAATGTGCGACTGTTGAGCGGCCTTTGGCGGCGGGTCTGCAAAATGCCATCGTGCGGCGTGCAATGTGACCATCTGAAAACCCCGGCTGACAAATCACAACATCTGCGGCGCAGACTCCATAGCACAGGGGCAGTAGTCCCGTCGCTTCAACCTCTGTCAGGTGCGCCACTGATTTTGTCGCATCGAGGAGAGCCGGCAGAGTCATAAAGGCCCTGTCGCAGAGCGCACGTCATCCTATAACTATGCGTGTTGGTTATACCCGCTGCAGGTTGACCACAACGCTACAATGTTTCCCTGGGTTTGTCTGTTTTTTAACTCGCCAGCGGAAATCACGCCTCTGGCGCGCTACAATCGCGCTTCGATCCGGTCTGTTATCGGGTAAGGCCACAACAGTCGGTGAAATATGCCACCTATGTTACAATCGCAGCTATACGCTCCATGAATCGTCCCCATCTGAACTTACCGCCCGGCCGGTTTGCATGATGCAAAGCCCCGGTTGCTGCATCAAGCGCGATCGGAGTAAACCCCGACTTCACGCAAATCATTGTTGTTGTCGGTGAGGGTGATTACGGGACAGCTTTCTTAAATTTGACGGTAGTGTATTTATATTGTAAAACTCAGGCCCGTAAACTAAGTTATTTGATGAAAACATACGCAAATTTGTTTGAATCGTATTTGCTGGTCAAATTGAATTACTACATATTGGTCCGGCAAACACGCACTCTTATTGGTCCTACTGGAGGAACACTATGAAATCAGTTTTCAAAACCGCTCTCGCCCTGGCAGTTGGAGTCGCAACCGCGACTACTGCGTCTGCTGCGGATGAGCTTACTATTGCGATCGTTAACAACGGTCACATGATCAACATGCAGAAAGTCGCTGAGGCCTACACGGCTGACACCGGCGTGAAACTGAATTGGGTTTCACTGGAAGAAGGCGTACTGCGTGAGCAGGTTACTTCTGACACGGCAACTGGCGGTGGTCAGTACGACATCATCAACATCGGTATGCAGGAAGCACCTATCTGGGGCGCTGCAGGCTGGATTGAGCCACTGACTTTCGGCGACGACTATGACGTAGAAGACATCCTTCCTGCGATGCGTGCCGGTCTCTCCCACGAAGGTACTCTGTACGCAGCACCTTTTTACGGTGAGTCTTCAATGGTTATGTACCGTAAAGACCTGACTGACGCTGCTGGCGTAACTATCGCCGACAACGACACCTGGGAAAACGTTAAAGCTGCAGCAGCGGCGATCCATAAGCCAGAAGATGGTGTTTATGGTGCGTGCTTGCGCGGTAAGCCTGGTTGGGGTGACAACGGTGCTTTCATCACTACTGTTGCTAACTCTTTCGGTGCTGCATGGTTCGATAAAGACATGCGTCCACAGCTTGATTCTCCAGAGTGGAATGCTGCGGTCAACTTCTATGTTGATCTTCTGAGCAGCTACGGTCCTCCGGGTTCAGAAGGTAACTCCTTCAACGAAATCCTGGCTCTGTACAACGAAGGCAAATGTGGTCTGTGGATCGACGCTACTATCGCTGCTTCTTTCCTGGAAGTAGACGGTGTTGCTTACGCACAATCGCCAAACGCTGGTAACCCTGTTGGTGCCAACTGGCTTTGGGCATGGGCAATGGCAGTTCCTGCCGGTTCACCTAACGCTGAAGCTTCTATGAAGTTCATCGAATGGGCTACTTCTAAAGAATACGTCCAGGCTGTTGGTAACCATCCTGACTTCGGTTGGGGTTCAGTTCCGACTGGTCAGCGTGCTTCAACTTATGCCATTCCTGAGTTCCAGGCAGCCGCAGCATTTGCTGAAGCTGAAATGGCAGCTATCAATTCAGCTGCTCCAGAAGCAACTGAGCTGAAGCCATACCAGGGTGTACAGTTTGTAGCTATTCCGGAATTCCCGGAAATCGGTGGTGCTTTTGGTCAGGAAATGGCAGCTGCTCTTTCTGGTGCCAAGTCAGTTGAAGAAGCACTTGCTGCTGCTCAGAAAGCTGCTGACTCTATCATGAAGGAAGCAGGTTATTACTGAGTAAGCCCCGGCTCTTAAGTAAGACCTAAAGGCCCGGCGGCACTACCGCCGGGCCTTTTTTTGCAACCTGATTACCCATCAATGTTTAAGTCGTTCTACACCGCTTTCGTATTTTTTTCGAACGTACCTTTAAACTAAAAACTCCCGCAGTCCTGCAAGGTTTAAAGCGCTATGGCAAAAAGAACACTCCCCCGCCTACTTCAAACTCCAGCTGTGGTGCTGCTGCTGCTCTGGATGCTCGTTCCACTTAGCATGACGTTGTTTTTTTCGTTCATTCGCTATGTACTGAACAGCTTTAATCGCCCCGAATGGACCTCACCGTCGTTGAGTAACTGGCGTGGCTTCGGTAACTACGAGTACGTTTTATTTAACGCCAAAGATTTTTGGTTCGCTGTGCAAAACAGCCTTTTTATTGTCGTCAGTATTCTGCTGCTTACCGTGGTTTTGGGTCTGGCGCTGGCGATGCTGGTTAACAGATCATTTCCAGGTCGCGGCATCGTACGTGTTCTGCTTATTTCCCCCTTCTTTGTCATGCCTGCGGTCAATGCGGTGCTGTGGATCAACATGATCCTCGACCCTGTTCTGGGCCTTAACGGAATTGCAGTGGCCGGGATAAACGAGATCGTCAATGGATTAAAAGACTTTCCGGTGCTTGGGGCGTTTTTCTCGCTGTGGCCTGAGATCGTGCCGATGTCTTTTCGGGCGACTCAAACATCAGCCTACGCGGTAATCATTATGGTGACGTGGCAATGGACACCGTTCGCTGTACTTATTTTCATGACGTCACTTCAATCCGAAGACGAGAGTCAGAAAGAAGCAGCGATTCTCGATGGCGCAACGGCATGGTCGCGATTCCGCAATCTGACCGTCCCGCACCTGGCCAGGCCAATTGCAATTGTCGTGATGATTCAGTCTATATTTCATCTGTCTCTGTATGCGGAGATCGAAATCGTTAGTCGAGGCAACGGAAACAAGAATTTGCCGTATCTGATTGGCGAGTTCACATCAAACAACATTGGCGCAGCTAGTGCCACTGGCATCTTCGCCGTAATACTTGCGAACATCGTAGCGATCTTTCTGCTGCGTATGGTTGGCAAGAACATGATGGATTAGGGCACAGACATGGCAACAGTCTCTCAAACATCACGATTTGGAAATATGTTCTGGACCATCCTTGCATGGGTCATAGCATTATTATTCTTCTTTCCCATCTTCTGGATGATTTTCACCAGTTTTAAAACTGACGCCGATGCGGTGAAGCCGGAGTTTCTTTTCTCCTTCACGCCGACGCTCGAAAATTATGTCAACATGACCGAGAACTATGACTATTGGCGTTTTGCGATTAATTCGGTCATTACCTCTACCTTCGCGACGCTGCTCGCGTTAGTTGTGGGCATACCGGCTGCCTATGCGATGGCATTTGACCCGAGCCGCCATACCAAGGATATCCTTGTCTGGATGCTCTCCACAAAAATGCTGCCGGCAGCCGCAGTACTCTACCCGATGACATTCCTGACGAAAAACTTCCTGGATATATTCGATACGCATTTCCTGGTGATCGTTGTGCTTTGCCTGATTAATCTGCCTATTGTGATCTGGATGTTGTTCACCTACTTCAAAGAGATACCCAAGGAAATTATAGAAGCAGGCAAAATGGACGGGGTGACTACCTGGGGTGAGATCAAAGATATTCTGATCCCGCTGGCCTGGGGTGGCGTCGCCTCAACAGCTCTGCTCACGTTTATATTTTGCTGGAACGAGGCTTACTGGACAGTGCGACTAACCACCACAGAGGCCGCAACGCTTTCAAAACTGATTGAAGGTAATCGTGCACCCGAAGGTCTCTTTTTTGGTCGTTTGTCAGCAGTATCGACAGCAGCGGTCGGGCCGATCGTGGTACTGGGTTGGTTCTGCCAGAAACAATTGGTGCGTGGCCTGACGTTCGGAGCTGTTAAGTGAGCATGCCCGCTTCTGCCGCAGACACAGTCGTTATCGCCGGCGCCGCTGGTAGAGCGGCTGTTGTTTGTATTGGCCCATTTGTCGAAGTAACGCGGCGCAATGATGTCTACGGCGTAGAAGTACGCAGTTAGCATTATGTCGATTATCGAACCCGAAATTGAAAAGGTTGATCGAAGTACACGATCCATACGCTACCTTGAGCACGGGTGGCCATCGGATTTGTGCCGCTGGCACGCCCACGAGGAATACGAACTCCACCTGGTTGTCGAAACACGCGGTAAGGCCTTTGTAGGCGACTACATCGGCGACTTCAAAGCCGGTGATCTGTTCATGACGGGGCCTAACCTGCCGCACAACTGGATTACTGATCAGGTGTGGTCCAAGCGGGTAGATATTCGCGACATGCTGATCCAGTTCAGCCATGAAAGCGTCGAAAAACTCGCTGACGGTTTCCCGGAATTTTCGCAGGTGCTTAAGTTGCTGCAACTTGCTCAGTCAGGTATCTATTTCGAAGGCTTCAATCCGACTTTTGCGCGCGGCCATATGGAATCCATACGCGACAACAGAGGTGCGGAGCGTATTCTTGCGTTTGTGCGGTTTCTAGTGCGACTCAACGAGCACGCAGAAAAAAAGGCGCTCTCTATTACCAAGTTAATCCAGCCTGAAGGTGGCAGTAAGCAAGCGCGCATCGCTCAGGTGGTAGACCATGTAACTAAGAATTTCTTTGAAGTAATCTCAGTTGCTCAAGCCGCGGAGATGGCAAACATGACAGAGATAACCTTCAGTCGGAATTTCCAGGCAGTAACCGGGCACAGTTTCGTGGATTTTTTAAACCGTATCCGTATTGGTCAGGCGTGCGGAATGCTCTACGCCTCTGATGATCAAATTACCTCGATTGCACAGGAATCAGGCTATAAGAATCTTGCTAATTTCAATCGGCATTTCCTCAAAGTGAAGGGAATGACACCATCAGAGTATCGAGAGACAGCGCGCAAAGATCTAACACCTGATCAAGGGGTCTCTTTATGAATAGCGCTGTACCCAATCCAATTTCGGCAACCGGCTACGAAAGATCAGCCTGCCAGGTGGGTGTGGTTCATTTGGGCTTCGGGGCGTTTCATCGCTCCCACCAGGCGGTCTATATTGACGACTATCTGGACATGTCAGGGGATTTGCGCTGGGGCATTGCCGCTGTCAACTTGCGCGAGTCCGAAGCCGGCCATTTTAAAAATGTTGAGCAGGACTATATTCGTCACGACGGGTATTTCTTGAAATCGTACTCTGCCGATGGCGAAGCCAGTTTGCGTCGAGTGCGCAGTCATGTGCAGTTCGCCGATTGGAGTCTTGCCAAACTCGACAGTGAAGCCCTGCTCTCCTTGCCTTCGGTTCATCTGGTGACGATAACCGTTACCGAAAGCGGCTACTACACCGACCCCAATGGTGATCTCAATCTAGCCGACCCGACTATAAAAGCAGAGGTGTCAGGAGCAAAATCCGAAAGTGTTTATGCCTACCTGCGTGCGGCTATTTCGCAACGTGCCGCGTCGACTGGCGCGCCGCTGACGATAGCGTGTTGCGACAATATACGGCAAAACGGCAAGATGCTGGGGAGCAACCTGCTCGCTTATCTCACCGCCTGCAACGAAACCGACCTGGCGTCCTGGGTCAAGAGCAATGTCTCTTTTCCATGCTCGATGGTGGATCGAATAACGCCACGCAGCCCATCCGAACTCTCAGACGAAATATCAGCGCTGGTCGGTGCCCCGGTAACATCGCCGGTGATGGCGGAGGACTTTACGCAGTGGGTATTGCAATCGCAGGCCTCAGCAGACATGCCCGAACTCGACAGAGTCGGGGTGACGGTGACCGCAGACGTAGACGCCTATGAAGAAACAAAAATACGGGTACTCAATGGCGGCCACACGGCATTGGCTTATCTGGCGGCGCTCGAAGGTGTAGAGACCTTTGACGCGGCGATGCGAGTCCCGCATCTGCTGGAACATTTCCGGAATTTTGAGACCGAAGAAGTACTGCCGGCACTGACACTTGATCTGCCTTTCTCCAAGGCGGAATATCTGGAAAAAATTATCCTGCGCTTTGGCAATGCCGCCATTGGTGACACCGTTGCACGAATATGCGCAGATGGCATGGTTAAGTTCCCCATCTTTATCCGCCCGACCCTCGAAGGCTGTTTAAAGCAAGGGATCATGCCGGTTTATTCTATCCGCAGTATCGCCAGCTGGTATGTGTTCGCGATTCATGTCAATGCGGGCAAAATAGGGTTCAAGTATGACGAACCCGCCTGGAACGATCTTAAAGCAATGCTGGGTTCAGACGCTTTCATCGTAAATCGACAACTGTGGGGCGACTTGCCCGAGACCTATCCCGAATTCGCCGAAACCTTGCGGCACGAAATAAAACAAATGGAGTCAAAATGGCCAATCTGACGCTGCGCGGCGTGCGCAAAAGCTATGGTGATGTCCAGGTTATGCATGGCGTCGACCTCGATATCGTTGATGGTGAGTTTGTCGTCTTTGTCGGTCCGTCCGGTTGTGGAAAGTCGACCCTGCTGCGCATGATAGCCGGTCTGGAAGAAATCTCCGGCGGGTCTGTGTCCATCGGTGACACAGAGGTTAATGAAGTGCCGGCCTCAAAGCGCGGCGTGGCGATGGTGTTCCAGAGCTACGCTCTGTACCCGCACATGACGGTCTACAAAAACATGGCCTTCGGCCTGAAGCAGGCAAAGACCGACCCTGCCGAAATCGATAAACGCGTGCGCGCTGCGGCCGAAATCCTGCAGATTACCGACTACCTTGATCGCAGTCCGCGCAATCTGTCGGGTGGACAGCGTCAGCGAGTAGCAATCGGGCGTGCGATTGTTCGTGATCCGGAGGTGTTCCTGTTCGACGAGCCACTGTCAAACCTTGACGCAGCACTGCGTGTCCAGACCCGTCTGGAGATCGCACGTCTGCACGAGCGACTTCAGACCACGATGATTTACGTGACACACGATCAGGTCGAAGCGATGACGCTTGCCGATAAGATTGTGGTCCTGCGGGATGGCCGCATTGAACAGGTCGGATCGCCGATGGAACTCTACGAACGCCCGGAGAATGCCTTTGTTGCGCAGTTTATCGGTAGCCCCAAAATGAACTTTTTCTCGGGCTCGGATCTCGCACCTGCCGGCAGCGGCATACTTGGTCGGGAAGTCACCGAAGGCCTGCAAGTGGGTTTGCGCCCTGAGCACCTTGTTGTTGCAGACCCTGCCAATACCATCGTCGAAGGCACTCTTGAACTTGTCGAGAACCTGGGTGAGTATGCGCTGGTCCATTTGCTTACAGCAACAAACGTAGAGTTTATCGCCAAAACAGAAAAGCCACCTGCCGCTGCTAAAGGGGACACCATCGGTTTTGGTCTTAAAGCGGATCTTGCTCACTTTTTCGATAAAAGCACCGGCGCACGTGTGGAATAAACACTAATGGGCTAATCGTGCGCCACCTGTCGGCGCTGTTTGCTAACCGCTGAATCATGCAGCGGTTGCAACACCTCTTTACCCGCAATATCCCCCGTAATTTGCAAGGCCCGTTGTCGGTACGCCGTACCGACATTTACACAAGTTGCTGTACACTAAATCCCCGTTGGTGCCTGACTTCTGAATCCTGACAGTGCCAGCGATGCTGGTTTACCCGGTAATACCGGTTGGTCAGGCCCAGCCCAGCTGTTTTAACGCATAGCCATCGTTCCATATTTTAGTCATGTGCTTAATTTTTCCGCCGTCGAATTGCATGGCGTAGACATAGTCCGACGCGACTGTTTTGCCTGTCGGCGGCACCGGGCCCTCGCCACTGTGTGTACCGTGAAATACCCCGAACACGGTGACAACCTGACGCTCTTCATCAACAGATTGTGATTTGATCTCATAGTGTCCGTCGGGCATCGGTACCAGCAGGCCCGACATCCAATCGCAATAGGCTGCAAGTGTCGTGACATCGGCAAGCGCATCTGCCTGAGCCGAGAAGCCGGCATCTGCGTGGCAATAGGCGCTGCACACCTGCCATCCTTTGCCGGATTCACAGGCGTCGAAAAATGACATTGCGGTATCGTGAATGCTCATCGCTATAACCTCCTTTCATGTCCAAAAAGTAGTCGGGGCCTAGTACCTGCAACCGCCCGGTTGCCCTTAAAAAGCCGGCACGCCCTTCTAATCAACTCCGTTGAATCGTCAGTATTCACCGCTCACACAAGATACGCAGGTGTCACATGACAACAGTAACCTTGCAGATCATCGATAAGCGGTTGGTTCGCTGACGCCGTCGATTGCGGCGTTGAGTCTCTGTTAAGACAGAACTGTTAAGGGTTTTACAGCGCTCCGGGGTGTTGCGTTGCGGGCGGGCAACGGAACACGCTGAGACGGCATGCCGTTTGTTTTTCATCACAAAATCACACAACATACAATTGCGCGGTTAACCGGCTGCCACTGCCTGCGGCAGTCAGGCCACTGAAGACGTCACAGCAACAGCAACGGAATCTTGAGCATGGATAAATACAGCGGTGGTTGCCAGTGCGGGTGCGTTCGATTGATCGCAACCGGTGTACCGTACCGGGTTGGAGTCTGCCACTGTCTAGACTGCCGCAAACACCACGGAGCAGTTTTCTATGCGGCGGCGGTGTTCGCGGAGGACGCGGTATCCATAGAGGGCGAAACCCGTGGCTATCGCGGGCGACATTTCTGCCTGCGCTGCGGGGGTGCTGTGTTTGCACGCAGCGATGATGAGATCGAGATTCATCTGGGCACGCTGGATGTTCCGGATCAACTGCTGCCAACCTACGAAAGCTGGACAGTACGGCGGGAAGCCTGGTTGCGTCCGATACCGGGGGCGGCACAATACGATCGAGGCCGCCATTCGAACGGCCGGTCAGAACCTGAGTAAAAGTCAGTAGCTGTTGCGTGTGATGCGTGCGGTGTGACGGCTTACGTTATTGGCAGTATCGATACTACACCTTCGCGAAGTGTTCCATCACTGCACTCAACAATGACAACGTTGCCTGCGTCACGGTAGTTTTTTTCAAGCATGCCCAGTGCAATATTGCTTTTCAGTCGTGGCGACCAGACTGCGGTGGACAGGTATCCTGCGTATTGATCGTCAACAGTGAGTCGCCAGGTGTTGGCGCAGGGCGGGCATTTATCACCATCGAACACCACGCCACGAATGGATCGCGCCGGGCCTTGTGCGCGTATTTCGGCAAGCGCGTCTTTACCTATAAATTCCAGATCGGGGTCAGTACTGCAATACTTGTCCATGTCGCACTCGATCGGGTTGTTTTCATTGTTGAATTCGTTGCCATAGGACAGCAAGCCTCCTTCCACCCGCTCGATCAGATTCGGGCAGCCGGGGGCAACAGCAAATGGCTGACCCGCTTCCCACAGTGCGTCCCACAGATCCAGTCCAAGGGCTGAGTTGTCCAGGTAGATTTCGAATCCACCCTGCTTGCTGTAGCCGGACCGTGCAACAAGCATGGGATGGCCGCGAAAGTCGAGCCAGGCAAAATTAAAGAAGCGGATGTCATGCACCGCGCTGCCGAATACGGCCTCCATTAATGCATCTGCCTTGGGTCCTTGTACGGCCAGTGGTGAGACATCGGGTTCTCTCAGCTCAACATTATGCCCGTAGCCCAGCGCCAGTCCTTTAGCCCACAGCAGCACATCGGAATCAGCAATCGATAGCCAGAAATGATGGTCGTTATGTTTCAGTATCACCGGGTCATTAAGCATGCCGGCCTGCTGGTCGATCAAGGGTGCATAGAGACATTGCCCTGCCCGTGCCTTGCGCAAATCTCTAGGGGTCATCAGTTGAGCCAGATGACCGGCATCCGGGCCTTTCAGTTCAACCTGTCGCTGGCAGCTGACATCCCACAATTGCACGTGCTCGCGCAAATGCCAGTAGTCTTCTTCGATAGAGCGACCAAATCCTTTTGGCAGCACGGTATGATTAACTATCGAATAGTCACTGACACCCAATGCCTCCACTCTCGGGGTGTACGGTGTAGAGCGCTGGCGTCTGGAGACAGCGAGTTTGGCGGTGCGTTGTATAGCAGCAGATTCCATCTTTTGTTATTTCCGTCTTATGTCGCTTCCGGCATCGCACCGGACCACCATACGGAGTACGAATGAGGCGCCAGCATCATCGGGATGTGATATTTTTCAGCCGGATCAGGCAGCGATAACCTGATCACAACCACCTCCATAATCTGGAAACCATCGTCCGGCAGATGTTTGTTTAGAAAGTAGTCCCGTGAATAAAAAACAAGCTCATAGTCGGCAGACGGATTGCCAGTTGGGATTTCCACGGTCTCAGAGATACGGCCCTGCTCGTTGGCGTGGACATCAAAAACCAGTGCGGCCTCGGTCGGCGAGTTACGCCGAAAGCACTGCACGCGAATACCGGCGGCATGCGAGCCGATAACAGCGTCGAGAACATGTGAAGATATGGTGGCCATGGTGTTATCCACTGAGTCTGGTTTACGGTTGTAAAAATAGGTTTTATGAGCGTTTGTTTTTATAGCTTATTGGTCACTTGATCAATCTGTAGCGTTACTGGCAGTGTCTGATCCGTCTACAGTTGTCTGTGTTTTCGCCGGCAACCAATCACCGGGGTCTGCGGTTGAAGTTAACGGGTTCATTCTATTGACGCCTTGTCCCGCTTGCTGGTTGTGGCCAGAACAATCGGGCTGATATGTCCTTTGGTTTTAACGTTGACGCAAGCGGTTTTACCGCTGGCAATGGCCCGTTGCACAGCCGCAATCAGATCCTCTCTTTTAGTAACCAGTTCACCGTGGCCGCCAAGGCCTTCAAACATAGTATGAAAGGGAATATCACGGAAATCGGTGGCGAAGTGTGTCTCGCTGGCGAACAGGCGTTCCTGTTGCTGCGAGATACAGTCGAGGCCACCGTTGTTATCAATCACAACAACAATCGGCAGTTTCTCCTGGAACGCCGCCTCTACGCTTAACCCGCCGGATAAAAAAGCACCGTCGCCACTGATCAGTACAATGTTGCTGCTGCGGTTGTTCAGCTTGGCGGCAATCGCAAATGACACGCCAACACCCAGCATGCTAAAGGTACCGGGATGCAGAATGTTGCCCAGCCTGCGGCCCCGCCATCCAGCGATGTTCACGGCGATCTCTGACCAGAAATGCGTATTACCGCCGTCGATAACCAGCCAGTCGTCATCAGTCATCGCATCTTGTACATCGAGTGCCAGTTGCAATGGATGTATCGCGCCCCCCAGGGCTTTCTCATCGGGGATATCGGCCACCATTTTCCCGACCCATGCGCCTCGACGTTGTTTGTTGTCGTCGAACCAGCCTGGATTCAGGCTCCAGTCACCGCTGCTGTGCAGCTCAAGCAAGGCATCCAGGAACGCTCCGGGGTCACTCAACAGTACTTCATCGGCCGACCGGTTGAGGTCTAGTTCTTCATGTGATCCGTTTACGCAAATAAGCGTTGTGGTGTGAGGGAAGAACGGTGGATTGCCAAAATTCATCTGGTTGTCGAGCCGTGCGCCAATGACAATAGCAACGTCGGATTGCTGCAATGCATACTCGGATGGATGATACTGATGTATGTCTGCCAGTCCCATATAGGCTTCGGATTGCTCCCCAAGCAACTTTTGGTGATAAGGTACATTGAACACCGGAATCCGTAACAACTTACCGACCGCTTCCAGTTTTTGTTCTGCACCGGACCACCAGACACCGTGCCCGCCAATCAGGATAGGTTTTCTGGCTTGCGCAATGCACGAAAGCACCGCCGCAAGGTCATCAGGGTTTGGCCAGGCTTTGGGGGCGGCACGTTTTGCATGATTGAACGGCCGTTCGTCACGTTGAACAGATGCATCAAAAGAACTGAACATGATATCGACCGGCACGCTCAAATGAACCGGACCGGGATAGCCGCTGGTGGCAATCTTATAAGCGCGATCTACAAATTCAGGGATACGCTCACCGTGCGTTACTTCAATACTGTGCTTGGTGAGTGGCGCTGCAATAGCAACATCATCTATTTCCTTGAACCCGCCTGCCCCTTTTCTTTTTAATGTGCTGGAGCCGGTAACAAAAATTACCGGAGATCTCTCCCCCCAGGCTTCCATCATTGCGGGTATCGCATTGGCAAAACCTTCCGGCCCGACCAGACACACGGCGGGCTCACGGGTTATGCGGGTAAAGCCATCAGCAAGGTGGCCGGCCACTTGCTCATGAGGTGAGTTGATCACCGGTATCTGACATTCCATAAACCCTTCGAGTGCGGGATTGCAAAACCCGCCACTGAGAGTAAACACCTGTTTGACGCCTTTTTCATGAAACGCTCGCGCCAGTAAGTTGCCGCCACGGATGTGCATAACTCTACTCCTAATGGTTTGTCGAGTAGCCGGTGACTGTAACTACCACGCTGCTTCCCTGGATAACACGATACCTGTCAGTACACTGTTATAGGGCGCTGACAATCCCGCACGCGCAGCGACCACAGGCACCATGCCATTGATGGCATCAATCTCTGAAGGGCGCCTGGCCAGATGATCAAGAAACATAGACGGTTTTGCGTCGCCGACTTTGTTGCCAAACGCGGTGACATACTCAACGGGGTTGTCAAAGCTTAAATTTACCTTGTTGTTCACGGCGACCTGCCAGGCTTCGCTTGCACAGGTTTGCGAAATAGTCGTTGCGTGTGGATCATCAAGCAGTTCTTTAACGCTTTTCCCGAACACAGTACAGGGGGCGCTATAGGCGACATTGCAGATAAATTTCTCCCAGATTAATTGCTCGATATCCTGATAAGCCGTGGTGTTAAAACCAGCCTCCCGCCATAGTGCGGCGATCGGCTCTACCTGGCTTTGGCCGTCTGGTGTCATTGAGCCGATACGTATCATCTTCATGGCGGTGTGGATGATATGACCGGGAGATTTAATCGAAGCGCCGAAACCTTCGGCCACACCAAGCAGCACACGCCCGGCAGGCAGATATTGCGCAATGCGCTCTCCTGCACCCAGTCCATTTTGAATCGTAAGTACCATCGTTGCCGGGGTCAGAACCGGGGTGATCATTTTTGCCGCTGCCGCCACGCCCGATGCTTTAGTCGCAATAATAAACAGGTCGACCGGTCCAATGTCGTCAACCGTGTCGGCGATCTGAATGTTGTTTATCAGTCGATCACCACTGGCTCCTTCCACCCGCAACCCGTTCTGACGAATAGCCTTGGCGTGCTCTAACCAGGGTTCAATCGCCCGGACATCATGGCCGGCATCAGCCAATAGTGCCGCATAGATAGAGCCCATTGCACCCACACCAACCACAACGATTTTCATCGCTTCATCCTTAATGTTTTAACGGGGAAGTATTAAATAGTGGCAAGTGGCAACGTATCGCATGGCCATTCTCACTGTGCTGCCACGGGGGCGTTTGCGTGTTGCATTGCTCACCCAGGCTCATCGGACACCGTCGCTGAAACGCACAGCCCCGGTCCGGTGGTGATAACTCTAGAACATCGTCAGCGATTAACGTCGGGGTGGTGTCGGGATCAGGCTCCAGTACCGCGCCAAGTAATACATCGGTATAGGGGTGCGAGGGATGCGTGTAAACAGATTGTGCCGGACCGATTTCACACAGTCTGCCTTGATACAATACCGCCACCCGGTCTGACAGTGCGCGAACCACGGCCAGGTCGTGCGATACAAATACATAACTGGTGTGGCTTTGTCGGCGCAGATCGTCAAGCAGGTCAAGCACTGCTGCCTGAACAGACACATCCAGCGCGGAAGTCACCTCATCACAAAGCACCAGATCAGGTTCGGCGGCAAACGCACGTGCGACAGCGACGCGTTGTTTTTCGCCGCCGGAAAGCTGGCTTGGCAGCCGGTCCATATAATGCCCCGCCAGGCGTACCCGGTCCAGCAGTTCTACCGTGCGCGCTTTAAGTGCCGCACCTTTCAACCCGAAATACAACACCAGCGGTTGCGCCAGTATTTCTGCGACCGTTTGCCTGGGGTTTAAGCTCTCGTCAGGGTTCTGGAAAATGATCTGCACACGTCGTAACTGCTGCGGGCTGCGCTTCTCGACGCTGGCCGGCAATGCGTCCTCATTTTGCCAGATGATGTCGCCGGATAGCGGGGACAGCAAACCGGCGATTGATTTCAGGATTGTCGATTTGCCAGATCCTGACTCACCAACTAACCCGAGTGTTTCACCTTGTAGCAGACGAAAGTTAATATCATCTACGGTCGGTGTTGATGACGGCTTTCGGCCCAGCACCTGGTCCATCAGTCCGGGCTTTGCGTAGCTGATGGTTATTTCTTTGAGTTCCAGTGTGGCATCGCCTGTGTCAGCCAGTATCCGCGCACTGCGTTGCTTGTCTCCGGCAAGAGCCAGGTTTTTTGCTTCTGCATAGAAATGACATCTGACTGCCTCACCACTGGCGAGTGATTGCAGCGGTGGTCGTTCACTGGTGCATCGCGGTTTTGCTAATGCACATCTTTCGGCGAAAGCACAGGCATTGCCGGTCTCACCCGGCGCTGGTGGTCGACCATCCAGCGCACGTGGCAGAGTGGCGTCTTTGAGTCTGGGTATAGAAGCAAGTAAACCCCGGGCGTAGGGGTGTATGGGATCCAACAGTATCTGCCGTGCGCTGCCTTGCAGTACGATCTCACCGGCATACATCACCGCGACACTGTCGCACACGCGAGCTATGGCACCCAGATCGTGGCTGACATACACCATTGCCATGCCGGATTGCCTGGCAAGCTCACTGAGTAGTTCCAGTATGTGCGCCTGCGTAGTTACATCCAGCCCGGTGGTGGGCTCGTCCAGTAAAAGCACCGAAGGCTCACCCGCCAGTGCCATGGCTATTGCGACTCGTTGTTGCTGACCACCGGATAGTTCATGCGGGTAGCGGTTGACTAGTGTCAATGGATCCGGCAGACGCACTTGCTCCAGCAGTTCCACCACGCGACTGCTGTGTTGTACGGCTGGCAGGCTGCTGTGCAGTCTTAATGCTTCAGCGACTTGCCGGCCGATGCGTCGTGTCGGAGTCAGGGACTGCCCCGAATTTTGCGGAATTAGAGCGATGTGGCCGCCACGCACCTGCTCCAATTGATCTCTGGTCTGGGTAAACATGTCGTCTTCACGAAAACAGGCCTGCCCGTTCAGCACGCGAAGACCGCGTTTTAAATAGCCCATCGCAGCCAGTGCCAGAGTGCTCTTACCGGAACCACTCTCGCCAACCAGGCCGACAGACTCGCCGGCGTAGATTTGAAGATCAATGTTTCTCAGGACCGCAAGCGTTGTGCCTTTTTTACCGGTGAAACCTATCGACAGATCTTTAATTGCCACCAACGGGGCAGTTTGAGAATTCGCACTCTCTGGCCGGGAGCTGGACATAGGCTATATCGGCGCTTTCTGGGCGCGGTCGATCCCCAGCGCTTTAGCTAGTGCATCGGCGGTTAGATTAATACCGATGATAAGCGACGAAAGAGCGATCACCGGCCCCAGCACGCCCCAGGGCGCAAATGACATAAACCCTCGTGCGTCGGCAATCATCAAGCCCCAGTCGGGCGTTGGAGGTGAAACGCCAAACCCCAGAAACGATAATGAAGAGAATGCCAGCAGCATCCACGACCAGCGCATCGCGCCCTCCACCAGCAGGGCATCGCGCACGTTAGGAAAAAGCTCGTGCCAGATAATACTGAGCTTGCCGTGCCCGCGAGCTCTTGCTGCTTCAACAAAGTCTCGCGCTACCACATCATGCGTTGCAGCACGGGCGATACGAATAACAGGAATACCATAAAAGAAAGCCAGTGTCGGTATAAGTACGCCAACGCCGGTACCGAAGGTGACAATAAGCACCAGCATTTTCAGTATCCACGGCAACGATAAAAACGCGTCTACGATACGCATGAGTATTTCATCGAGTCGGCCACCCGCTAAACCAAGAAAGATACCGGTAAACCCACCCCATAGCACCGCAACGGGTGTGGCGATGCCGGTAACCAACAGTGCTTCACGTCCACCCAGTAGCGTTCTGCTGAATACATCCCGTCCCAGATGATCATTGCCCAGCCAGTGCACAGGGCCGGGTTGCTGCAACATTTTTAACGGGTCCAGATCTCGATAATCAAAGGGCGCTATGTATGGCGAAATTATCGCCAGCAACAAATGCACGACCACCAGAAACAATCCGATAGCACCGGACGGGCGCGATACGATATCCCCTGCCACCCGTATTACACTGGTGAACGTCGAATGCCTTGCCATAGAAACTGCCGCGCCCGTCATTTCGATCAATGCCTGATCTGTGCGGTCCGCAGTCGCGGATTAGCCAGCATCGTCAGTAAGTCGGCCAACAGATTAACTGCCACGTAGACCGTTGCGATAATAAGCGCGATAGCCTGCGTTACGGGTAAGTCGCGATCAGAGATAGAATCGATCATCATCCGTCCCAGGCCGGGATAGTTAAAGACAGTTTCTATAACAACCACACCACCGAGTAACCAGGCCACAGTCAGTGCGACCACGTTGATGGTCGGCAACAGGGCATTTGGCAACACGTGCCTGAACACCATCTGCCAGTATGGTACTCCTTTGAGTACAGCCATCTGCACGTAGTCACTGGCCATGGTTTCTATCACTGACGAACGAACGGTGCGTAATATATGCGCCGTCATTACCATTGCCAGCACAGCGATTGGCAAAAGTATCTCTGGAAAGAACTCACTCACCGGGGCCCCCGCCGACGTCAGTACAATACCGGGCACCCAGCCAAGCCAGACGCTGAATACCAGTATCAGCAACGTTGCCGTAACAAACTCAGGAATAGTCATCGCAAAAATGGTTAGTGTCGAGATAATCAGGTCTGCTGGCCGGTCACGGTTCAACGCACTGACCACACCGAGAAACAACGCCAGCGGTATTCCAACCACCAGCGCACAGGCGGCCAGTAGTAAGGTGTTTTTAAGGCGATCACCAACCAGGGTGGCAATGCTTTTCCTGCCGGTCGCCGAGACTCCCAGATCACCGCGCACGGCTCCGGACGCCCAATCAAGATAGCGCGCCGATGCAGAGCGATCGAGGCCCAGTTCGGTGCGGCAGTTTTCCAGCAGCTTGCCTTGTGCTTCACGTTCAAGGTAAGCCGTGCACGCATCGCCCGGCAGGATCTCCACACCGGAAAATATGATCAGCGACACCAGAAACACGGTGACGATCCCCAGCAACACACGCCGGGCGAGCATTCTCAACATGGTGAATGCTCACCGCGGTGTGGCGACGGTTTTATGGTCGCAGCGGTTGTCCGGGGAAAGATCACTAGAGTGCCATGTATGATTGTCAGCGGGCAATCACTTAACAGTGATCTTATGCCAGCGCACAGCGTCGTTTTTTACTTCGTCAAGGTTTCCGACGCGCGCCGTCGTACCGACCAGTTTGGTGACGTGGTAGGGAATCAATGTGCCTGCAGTTTCCCAGAGATGCTCCTGCAGCTGGATATAGATCGCCTTGCGTTTTTCAAAATCCAGTTCGCGACGTGCGCTTGCCAATAGTTCATCGAAGGCCGGGTCATTGTAATAGGACTCATTCCACTTGGCGGTACTGAGATAGATTTCGTGCAGCGCCTGATCCGCTGGCCGCTCGTTCCAGCGTGTCGCAGAGACATCTTTTTTCATCCACACTTCGCTCCAGAAACCATCGCTGGGTACCTGTTTTATATTCACCCGGATACCCGCTTGTGCCGCTTGTTGCTGATAGGCCTCGGCAAGTATTGGCCAGGTCGGTTCCAGTGTGGCTACGTGTACGTCAACATCGATACCGTCGGGGTAACCGGCTTCAGCTAACAGCGCTTTAGCCTGTGCTATGTCTTGTTCGCAGGTCATAGCAGCGCGGTACTGGTCGTTCGGCTCGACCGGTGTGTCACAGGCAACGACTGCCCCGCCACCGGTGACCAGATCAACCAGCGCCTGACGGTCTGCCGCCAATCGAACTGCTTTTCGCACTTTCACATCATCAAAGGGTTTGACGTCTGTGCGAAACACCAGGCCGCGCCAGTTGCCGGTGGGAATTGCCTGTATGTTAAATTTGTCACTGCTATCAAGCATCACACGCTGCTGTGCCGTAATGCCGCGCTCCATATCAATCTGACCGCCCAGCAGTGCCTGCAAACGGGCCTGCCCGTCGGCGATGCCGATTACCTCCATTTTCTCTACACCCGGAGCGCCTTCGTAGTAATCCATATTGGCTGCCAGAACGGTGGTGCCCTGCGCATCAAATTTCTCCACCTTGAAAGGACCGGTACCAATGCCCGTACTGGCAATGGAATCACCACTTCCTTCGGGGATCATGCGCAGGCGGTAGTCCATTAGCTGCAGCGGCATATCTGCAAACGGAGTGTTCAGTGTTAACACCAGTGTGGTGGCATCCGGGGCTTCGGCTTTTTCGATCATTTTTACCGCCGATCTGGCCGGGCTGTCAGATTCGGGGTCGAGCACCCGGCCCAACGAATACAGTGCATCGGCAGAATCAAACTCCGACCCGTCGTGAAACCGGACACCTTCCCGCAGCTTTAGCGTCCACACCGTGGCGTCTTCATTGGAGGTCCACTCGGTGGCAAGGTCAGCGCTCGGTGAGCCGTCGAGTCCGGGGCGCACAAGTCGGTTCATGATTTTCTCGGTGATCTGGAATACCCGACCTTTAGCAATGGGATCAAGACTGGAGGCATCACCGAAACCCAGTTCGTGCGCCTGCCGAAACGTGCCGCTGGTTTCTGCAAGCAAATGGGTGTTTAGCCCCAACGTTGAGATGGCTGCGATCGCAACCACGCCGATAGCTTTACTCATGAAAGATTTCCTCACGGTTCGAAAATTGGGTTTGTCGGTGGCAGCGCTGGCACCCGGCCGCACCGATCAAACGCGTATTTAGAGTAACTTTGTGTGATCTCTATAATTAGTCCGATCGCTAGAATTAGTCCGATCTCTAGAATTAGTCTGCGAGTCCCGGCGACTGCCAGACCGGCCGGAATCTTCGCCCGTCCACTTTCAACCCTGCAGACCATCATTGACAAACGACAATATCGGCCGGCATGGGTTAATAAATTTTTATGTGTCAGACTGGCCGGCACCACGTTCAAGGCTTACGGGGGTAGACTGCGCCTCTTGTAACAGCCAGTTACAGACAGCATCAACTTCGGGCGTAGATCGGGCGCCGTGCCGGGTTAACAGGTTGTATGAACGCGTTGGAACCAGATTGACATCAAACGGGCGCAGCAACCTGCCTGCGGCAACCTCGGCGTCAAGAAACGGAAACGTGCCCAGGGCAACGCCCTGCCCGTCAATCGCCGCCTGCACGGCGATATTGGAATCCATGACTACGACTTCATCACGAAAAGACAGATTGCTTTCGCCGGCAAGATCCAGCCACGCCGTCCATTCGCTGCGATCTCGCTGGTGAATAATCGGAAAACGGGCAAGGTCGATGGGGCGCACTAGAGGTTCATGCCGCTCTGCCAGTGACGGACTGACGACTGCGGCGTATACCACAGAGAACAGCCTGGTGACTTCCAGCCCATCCCACTGGCCGGTTCCCCAGTCTACGGTAATCATGCTGTTGACAGATTCTACGCTGGTGATACGAGGCGAGTGATCGAGTTGCAGTTCGATGTCCGGGTGCGCTCTGCGAAATCCGGACAACCGTGGAATTAGCCAGCGGGTGCCAAAGATAGGGCCGACCGCCAGTGTGACTGCCTTGGTTGCGGGCGATACGTGGGTTTCGATCTCGGTGCGAATATCGGCAAACGCACGTCCTAACACCAGTGCGAGTGAACGTCCGGCATCAGTCAATACCACCGCGCGGGTTTTTCTGATAAACAACTCACAGCGCCATTCTCTTTCCAGTTCACGGATCTGATTAGACACCGTGGTGGGGCTGACGAATAGTTCCTCGGCGGCATCCTTGAAGCTCAAACGGCGGGCTGCGGCCTCGAAGGTGCGCAGAGAATTGAGCGGGAGCCTGAATTTATGCTTTGCCACGGGCTTATGCTATGGAGCAAGTTTTCTTTATTTATACACCAGAGAACTATGATTTGTCCATGCGACTGATTCGGTGGATGCTGTGACGATGTCTACTGCCAACCAGACAGCCTCAAAATCACCGCCAGCCGCCAGAAAAAGGCGACGTGGCAAAAACATCAGACCCGTTGCAACGGCCAACACCCGCGTCAGCGGTGGTCGATACGCCCCGCTGACGCCTGATCAACAGCAGCGTATTCACCAGGCCGCACTGTCCATTCTCGATACTATCGGGATCGCCGAGATGCCTGACTACGCGATCAAAACCGTGTTGGACAATGGCGGCAGGCTGTGTGCGGGCAAGCGCGTGTGCTTCCCGCGCGAGCTGGTCGAGCGCGCCCTCGGCGGTGTAAAAAAGGACATCGTGCTGCATGGTCGAAAGCCCGGACAAGCGTTAACGCTGGGCGGCAAAAATGTCTACACCGGTACCGGTGGGGCTGCTCCGCTTATGATTGATCTCGACACTGGCGAGTACCGCGACTCCACTCTGCTCGACCTCTACAACGCAGCGCGCCTGGTGGACACATTAGACAACGTGCATTTTTTCAGCCGATCGATGGTCGCCCGGGATATGCCGGATGCGCTTTCTCTGGATGTTAATACCGCCTATGCCTGTCTGGCCGGCACCAGCAAGCACATTTTAACCAGCGTCTCTACTGGCGCAAACGTTCAGGCCGTCAGCGATATCTGCTTTACCCTGGCAGGGTCTGAACAGGCGTTTCTGGAGGCGCCGTTTTTATCGCTTAATATTAATCACGTGGTATCTCCATTGCGTTTTTCTGCAGAAGCCTGCGATGTGCTGACTGCCGCAGCACGCATTGGCATACCGGTGCACGTCAATACGTTTGCGCAACTCGGTGCCTCCAGTCCGGTGACTATCGCCGGCTGCCTTGCACAGACCATGGCCGAATCATTGGCGGGGCTGATCTATGCATGGCTGGTTAACCCGTCAGCGTCTGTGATCTTCGGCCCGCGTCCGATGGTGACCGATCTTCGTACCGGTGCGGTGGCGGGTGGGTCGGGAGAGCAGGCGCTGCTGACTGCGGCGGCGGCGCAGATGTCGCAGTTCTATGGTCTGCCTGATTCAACCATCGCCGGTGCCAGTGACAGCAAAATTGCCGACGCACAAAGCGGCTACGAAAAATGTCTGTCGGTAAGTCTTGCCGCTCAGACCGGCTGCAATCTGATCACTCAGGCCTGTGGTATGCAGGCGGGTCTGATGGCATGTTCGTTCGAAAGCTATGTTATAGACAATGACATGCTGGGCGCTATTTTACGGTCGATGAGCAAGATCGACGTGTCAGATACCACGCTGGATGTCGACACGGTCCGCAACGTCGTCAATGGCGACGGTCACTATCTGGGTCAGTCAGAAACCCTCAAGCGCATGCAAACTGATTTTTTATACCCGGATATTGCGGACCGACGCGATCACGCCGCCTGGGCCACCGGTGGGTCACCGGACAGTCGCAGTGTGGCCAATGCCCGCGCGCGACAAATACTGCAACAGCACTACCCGAAGCACATCAGCGATGCGCTGGATACAGTGCTGCGTGCAGAGCACCGGATTCTTCTGCCGCGCGATAAAATGACCGGGCCATGAATACCCCGATGAACATCGTTGCTGTTGGTGGCGGAGGTTTTACCCACAATCAGGATCCGCAACTCGAAGACTATCTACTTGCGATGTGTTGTTCGGACCGCCCTAAGATTGGCTTTATCGCAACCGCAAGTGAAGACAACCCGGATAAAATTAAACACTTCTATCATCGCTTTAGCACCGCAGCCTATAAAACGAGCCACCTTGAACTGGCGGGCGATAGCGGTGATACTGCCAACTGGGTGCTGTCTCAGGATATCATTTACGTGGGCGGAGGAAACACCGGAAACATGCTGTCTCGCTGGCAACAACACGGGTTAGCCAATGCCTTGTTACAGGCCGGGCACCGTGGCGTAATTCTGTCTGGTGTCAGTGCTGGTGCGGTATGCTGGTTTGACTATGCCCTGTCTGACAGCGCCGGCAATGGCCTGAAGCCACTCGATGCTTTAGGCTTTGTTAAAGGCAGCTGTTGCCCGCATTACTCTACCGAGCTTCACCGGCAACCGGCCTTCGAAGATCTTGTCTCTTCCGGCGAGATGCCGCAGGGCATCGCCATAGATGATGGCGTTGCTGTTCACCTGTGTGATGGTCACCCTGTAAAAATTGTATCAGCAAGGACTGGCGCTAAAGCCTATCGGGTCAGTGCTGATTCCGGGGGCGCAAAAACAACGGTACTGCAGGACCTTGTCTGACTCAGTGCAACCTTCAGTGCATGGCATCTCCAAATCAACTGCCGGTTGGTACCGGTATTCTACGAAGACACAGGAGGAAACAAAATGAAGAGAATATTCTCTGGAATAGCAGGCTTGTTGCTGCTACCGGCGCTGGCGTTGGCCGATAGCTACCCCGGGAAAAATGTCGTTTATCAGATCACTTTCAATCCCGGTGGAGGATCAGACATACGGGCAAGGCAACAACAACCTGCGCTCGAGGCTGATCTTGGTGTCAAAGTTCCAATTCAGTACAAACCCGGTGGTGGCGGGTCACTTGGCTGGGCCGAGCTGGTAAAGAAAAAACCCGATGGTTATTTTATGTCCGGTATCAATATACCGCATATCATATTACAGCCGCTGGCACGCGATAACGCCGGCTATAAAACAGAGCAGATTGAACCCGTCATTCTATTCCAGCAGATTCCGTTCGGAATTTCAGTTTTGGCAGACTCACCGTTTAAAACACTGGACGAATTGATCGCCTATGCAAAGGAGAACCCCGGTGCGGTTACCATCGGCGGGTCCGGCACCTGGGATGCTACTCACATCGCTCACCTGCAGTTTGAGCAAATGGCTGGCGTTAAATTCACCTACGTACCTCATAAGGGCGGCAAACCAAAGCAAACCGCATTGCTTGGCGGCCACACGATGGCAAGCTGGTTTGGTGTCAGTGAATGGCTTCCCTACGGTGACAAAGTCCGCAATCTGGCGGTAGCAACCAGCGAGCCTGTAGAAACCAATCCTGATCTGCCAACTTTTAAATCGCTGGGTTACGATTTGTACTCGTCGGTGTATCACGGTGTTGGTGTCCCGGCAGGCACGCCTGACGATGTAGTTATGCGTCTGCAGGAGTCATTTACAAAAATTGCCAATGACCCGGAAGTCCGTGCACGTAAGCTCAAGGACGGAATACTTCCTATTGCGATGAGTGGTGCCGAAGCAAAAAGCCTGATCGCACAGCGCAAAGAAGTATGGGCGCCGATCGTCGAGGAATTTAAATAACAGGCGCTAATGCTCCATGTTTGATGGCTTGATAACGGGCGCTGCTCATCTGGCAGTGCCCACCAACCTGATGTTTCTTTTTCTGGGCACAGCGCTGGGCATAGTGTTTGGCGCTATTCCGGGGTTGACGGCGACCATGGGACTAGCATTGCTGGTGCCGTTTACGTTCACTATGGAACCGGCTACCGGTCTGTTGATGCTGGCAGGTATCTACATCGGTGCAATGTATGGAGACGCTATTCCAGCCATTCTTATTAACACCCCCGGGACGCCGGCCGCCATTGCGACCACCTTCGATGGTTACCCGCTGTCACAGAAAGGCATGGCGCAGCATGCGCTGGTTGCAGCCGCATTTGCATCATGCTTCGGTGGGATCATCGCCAACATTATTCTAGCCACCGCCGCTGAACCTCTGGCAGAGATGTCGCTTAAGTTCGGACCGGCAGAGTATTTCTGGCTTGGCATATTCGGCCTGACGATTATATCGGTGCTGTCGAGTGGCAATCTGCTAAAAGGTTTTATCACCGCCACGGCCGGATTGCTGTTGTCCTCGGTCGGCATGGCATCATTGAGCGGTGAAGTCCGACTGACCTTCGGTTTCCCGGAACTCCAGGGAGGCATCGGTCTGGCCGGTGCGTTGATCGGTTTTTTCTGCCTGCCCGAAATATTATCCAATGTGATTGGCAAGCGCCGCGAAACCTATTCCGGGAAGCAAGTGCAGCCGTCCATGAAGGTAATCGTCGAAACCACGCTGGATCTGCTCAAGCGGCCGGTGCTGATGATTCGGTCATCATTGATTGGCCTGGTGGTCGGTGTCGCACCGGGGGCCGGAGGCAATATTGCCAGTATGGTCTCCTACAGCGAGGCCACCCGGTGGGAGAAAAGACCGGAAGAATTCGGTACAGGGACAACGCGCGGTGTTGCGGCCTCCGAAGCGGCAAACAGTGCTATGGCACCGGGGTCACTGATACCGCTGCTGACACTCGGCATACCGGGTTCGCCGCCCGCAGCTGTCATCCTCGGCGCACTGATGCTGCACGGCATGCAGCCGGGCAATGATTTGTTTGCCGTGTACGCAGATGTGACCTATGCGTTTATCACCGGTCTGGCAGTGGCATCTATTGCAGTATTAATTCTGGGTACAGCAGGTTCATTCATCTACGCCAGAATCATCAACGTACCGTCCCGCACCTTAGCGCCATTGATTCTGGTCATGACGGTGCTGGGCTCCTACGCCATCCGCAATAATCTGCTGGATGTCTGGGTAATGTTGATATTCGGCATCATCGGATTGATCCTTATCCGTTTGCGATATCAGCCGGCGCCGCTGGTTCTGGGCATTATATTAGGCCCCTATATTGAAAACGGCCTGATTCAGTCGATGATGATCGGCGGCGCCTCTGGCAGCGTGTTGTCTTACATGACACTGAGGCCCATCAGTCTGTTTCTGATCGGTCTTTGCGTACTGTCTGCTGCATGGCCACTGTTTGCTGCGTTCAAACGATCCAGGTCAACTCCCGCCGCTGACAAGGAACCAGGCAAAGAATCCGGTGCCCGCCTGATCAACAGTGATCTCATTATGGGCGTTGTAGCATTGGTGATCGCGGCGATTGTACTTGTCTCGACACGCGATCTGAGCCGATACGGCGGTGTTTTTGTCTACAGCTGTGCAGCGGTACTGACCGTGCTGGGTATTGTCACTTTGGTAAAAGGCTTCGTCAATGGCGACAAAGTCCCGTTCTTTGAGTCGGCCATCGAAAAAAAACGCATCAGCAGTGGCCTGGTGTTGCTGGCGCTATTTTTGGTCGCGGTGCCGTTGACAGGCTTTTTAACGGCAAGTTTTATATTCTATATTCTGATGAGTCTGTCATTGCGTGAAGGTTCACCCGGATTGAAGGTGGCGATAACACTGTTGACACAGGCCGCCGTGGTGACCGGCGCATTGTACTGGCTGTTTTATTCTGTATTGCAAGTGCCTCTACCCGGGCCCGTCTGGCTAAACTGACCACAACCACTGTCGTTGTGCACCCGCAGCGCAGCGGCAAGCTGATACGCGACTACCGTTGTGACGTTAGATAAATCCGGGGGCTTGCATGGTGTTGTCGCTGCTGCAGCTACAATGTTCGGGAGCAGCAGCGTTCAAAGGTTGCTCTGGCCAGTATTTCATTGGTGTCAAAGCAACGCACAGGCATATCGGTCTGGTTTACGATCAGCGGTATCTCGGTACAGCCAAGTACCACCCCGTCAATTCCCGGATAGCTATCGATAATGCCGAGTATGTCCTGCTTTGTGTCGTCAGTGATGCGGCCATTGCACACTGACATGATCGCTTGTGTGATCAGCGCCTGATGGGAAATCGACGGAATGATGGCTTCTATCCTGCGGCGCTTAAGATACGGAATATAGCTGCCCGACTTCAACGTGCTTGTGGTGCCGAGCAAAAGAATCCGGTGTGCCCCTGCCAGCTCCACAGCGCGTGCGGTTTCTTCTAGAATATTCATCACCACCGTGTTTGCGTGGCGGATCACAGAGTCAATGTGTATGTGAGCGGAATTACACGGTATAGCCAGCAACTGCATGCCGGCGTTTTCAAGCAGAGTAACGCTGTTCAGCAGGTACTGTTTTAGTTCGTCATCGACGCCTGCCTCCACGTTATCCGGCGACGGAATATTATGAATCAGCATCTCCGGGTATTGATAGTTATGTTCGGCCCCCATCTCGCGCTGGAACAGTTTAATGACTCGCAGATAAAAGGCGGCAGACGCCTCTGGCCCCATGCCACCGAGCACGCCGATTTTCAAATAGTGGTGAGTATTCACTGGTAGTCCGCTTCATCTGACTTTGCCTGATCATAACAGCAACCCGATCATCACCGCGCGCAAATACCAACCCGCTGAAAGGCACCATACTGTGTACTGCCATAACCATTCTTTGGCAAACCTCAGTTACGTCAAGGTAATGCCTCTGGCAAATCTGCCGCCAGGCCTCCCTGCCCTTTGGCCGGTCGCCTTGCTCTTGATCGCAAGGGCAGTATATCCACCTTGCGCAGGCGTTTCAGTAATCGTCAATGCGGCATTACCGTTCTGTTGCATCGCACTAGCGTCAGAGCCATATAACCCGCGCTATTGTCGGGGTTTGTTGAACGCAACGGTGGATTACGACGGAAAGTGATGCGGCTGATATACTATGTATTAGGCGGGTTAGGTATGATCAGCGTTCTTCTGCCTGGCGTCGCTTGTCCACACGGGTCAGTTGTCTGTCATTAAAGTGCCGGTCCGGGTTTCGCCACCGGACTGGCTACAGCACACGGTTCTGTGCAACTACGGTGAAGGTTAATTGTTTTATGGAAAAAAGCCTTTTTAGATTTATATGGAAATACTCGAAAGTTGACCAACTGGTTCTGCTGGCGATCACGTGTCTGACATTCCCGATGCTGTTTATTTCACTGGAGCTGCCAAAACGCATCATTAACGATGCAATTGGTGGTTCAGGCGAAGATGTGACAGTACTGGGTATTACGCTGGCTCAGGTTCCTTTCCTGCTGATACTTTGCATCGCTTTCTTGTTGGTTGTCCTGCTTAGCGGTCTGCTTAAAATGCGTCTCAATACCATGAAGGGCGTGTTGGCTGAGCGATTGCTCCGGCGTTTCCGATACCAGCTGCTGACTCGTATTTCACGTTTTCCACGGCCTTACTTCAGAACCACCAGCCAGGGAGAATTGGTATCGATGGTCACCTCAGAGGCGGAGCCTATGGGGGGAATGATGGGCGACATGATCTCCCAGCCGATTTTACAGACCGGTCAAATGCTTACCATTCTTGGGTTTCTTTTTGCACAGAGCTTCTGGTTCGGTCTGGCATCTATCGCCTTGATCCCGTTTCAAGCCTGGATCATTCCAAGGCTTCAGCGGCAGATAAATGCTCTCAACAAAGCGAGGATTCAAGAAGTACGGATGCTGGCGTCCGATATCGGTGAGACCGCTGCAGCGGTCAGTGATATCCGCACCAACGGTGGCTTGCGGCACCGGATGTCGTTGTTTTCGATGCGACTGGGCAATCTTTTCGGGATTCGCTTCCAGATTTATCAAAAGAAATTCTTCATGAAATTTCTAAACAACTTTCTCAATCAGCTGACACCGTTTTTTTTCTATGCGGTTGGCGGTTACCTGGTGATAAAAGGTGAGATAACCATTGGCGCACTGATCGCGGCTTTGGCGGCCTACAAAGACTTATCGTCACCGTGGAAGGAACTACTCGCCTATTATAATCAAACGCAGGATATGTCGCTGCGCTGGCAGGTGGTCACTGAGCGCTTTGCACCCAAACCACTGGTCAACGATGCGCTGTTCGACGGCGTACCTGAATCTATTGCAAGCCTGGCCGGGCCTATCGAAATACAAAACGTCACGGTGCGCGATGAAGACGGTCAGCCGGTGCTGGAAGATATCAACCTCAGTATTCCACAGGGCGCCCGTGTTGCGATTCAAACCAACAACGAAACCTCAGCACTGGCCTTTGCCGATCTGCTGACACGTGAAGTGATCCCGCTGCGGGGGACGGTACAGATTGCCGGCCATAACCTCAACGACCTGCATCAGGCAGTGATCGCCAACCGGATCGGGTATGCGCATTCAAAACCACATCTGCTGAAAGGCACGCTGGGAGACAACCTGCTGATGCCATTCAAACATGAACCCGCAGGCAGCTCACAGCCCACCGGCGAGCTAACTTCTCTACAGACAGAATCTGCCCGTGCCGGTAATACAGTTGACCCGTTCGACGTCGACTGGGAAGCACCCGGTGCAATAGACTTCAGATCCCCCGACGATATTCGTGAATGGTGGTATCAGCTTATCGAAGCCATGGGGATTGACGACTTCATGGTACGCCGGGCGCTGCGCTCGCGCTTAGTGCCGGGTGCTCAGCCAGAGTTTGAGGCCACCATTGTTAGCCTGCGTGACGAGGTCGCGGACCGACTGGCGCAAGCCGGTATGGGGGATATTGTTTATGAGTATCATCCGCAGAAATTTAATTCGGCCTCACCGCTGGGCAGCAATTTACTGTATGCGCTGCCAACCCGCATGTTAACGCAGGAATCCTTATCGAAAGAACCGTACTTTTTGCGGATGCTGCGCAATGCCGGTATCGAAGAAGAAATAGCACTGATGTCTGTCAGCCTGATTGACGGGCTGACTGCCACGTTCGGCAATGACGGTACGGACCATCCTCTGTTTCGGCGGCTGGGTATCGATGACACTCTGTACCAGCGACTCGGCAGTATCTCTTCGAAAAGACGCGAGGTTGGTGATGCGGGCTTGTCCTCTGAAGAATTTGCGCTGCTGATCACGGTGCCGTTTGCGTTCTCCGCAGAGCAGATGGGCCCCGTTTTCAGCGAAGATTTCAAGCAGCGTATACTGCAGATTCGCATGAGCAGCGCCACGCAAATGGTCGGGGAAATGGACGGTCTTTTTGAAACCATCGACCGCCAGCGCTATATTCCGGTGATGACGGTGCTGGGTAATTTACTGTTTGGCCGGATATCCCGAATGGCGGGCGCCCGCGAAAGAGAGATCGAAGACATACTCGTCGAGGTCCTGACTGCACACGGGTTAAGACGCCTGGCAGCGCAATCAATCTACGATCTGGAAACAACACCGGGAGGCGATAACCTGCCCGCGGTCTTCCGCGAGCGCGTCGCCTTCAGCCGCGCCGGTATCAAGAAGCCCGACATCCTGATACTGGGCAATGCGCTGGCAAGCCACGATGACACAGCACGGGAGTTAACCCGTGAACGAATCAGTAAACTGATGCCGGACTCGACCAAAATATTTATAGAAAAGCAGTTCCTTAATCCCGACGCCTATGATCTGTTTGTTGAACTGAGCGACGGCAGAATCAAAGGCGACACCGCCCCGGCCGACCCGCAGGATGCTGATGCCCGGCAGGATCTAAACAACAAAGTACAAGCGGTGGCACAAGCCGAACTGTTTGCCAATCTCGATCTGCGACAACAGCGACTGCTGGCGTTCAGTAGTCAGTGGTTCAGCGTTAAAGCCGGACAGGTGATCTATCAGGCCGGGCAGAAAGCTGATGCGGCCTATTTGTGCGTAAAGGGGCTGTCGGGTTTGTACTGGACGGACGACAGTCGCAAAAAGCGTTTAATCACAGAAGTGGCCCCGGGACGACTGATCGGCGACTTATCAGTCATTATCAAAGAGCGTCGGCAGGTCGATCTGGTTGCTATCGAAGATACCCTGTTTCTCCGAATTGGCGCGACCGAACTCATGGCGGTGATCGAAAACGACGCAATGGTGGCAAGCAGTCTGCTGCGAACCGTCTCCGGTCATTTAACCAACGTGGTGGACAACATTCGCAATGTGCGCAATTTTGCCATCGAGCGCGGCGTCGATTTTTCAGAGTTCGACAACTAACGCCGCCAGACCGACAGCCGGGTTTAACACTCATGGATAACCTCTGCCTTCAATCGTAGCAAGGTTCAGATCAGTGTAGCGCTTAACCGACCTGAGCCGGCTGCATAACGTCGTCGAAAATGACGCTAGAAAACACAGCATCACAAGTATCAGGCCGGTGGCGGTGGAGGTAGCGCCAACGACCGCGCCGGCGACAATCGCCGCTAGCGGTCTGACCCCATAGATCGCTGTCTGAATGACTGCGTTGACTCGCCCGAGTAGCTCGGGTGGTGTCACCAGTTGCCGAATAGAATTCTGTGTTACCAGCCACATCGACGGTCCGAAGCCGAGTAAAAAACAGGCTGCGTAGACGGGTATCGCCGATCCATTCACGGGGATCGCAATCAGCGCCGCACTGGCAACCACAGAACTGGCCGGGCCGAATAACAGAATCAGATTCGGAGGTATCACCGGTGATAGCCGTCCGACAGTCCATGCACCCAGTATTCCTGCCAGTCCGAAGGCTGACAACGCGACGCCGAATGTACCCGCATCAAGCCGGTACTGATTGACAATTAACGGCACCATCATAACCAGCAGCGCGGAGAACGCCATGTTCCAGAACAAAGAACAGATCGCAATCGGCCGCAGAACGTCGTTATTGATCACGAAGTAAGCCCCCGTGACGATGCGCTGGACAATGCCCTCAGGTGCTTGCCTGTGTGGTGCTGTTACCGGTAGCTTGCGGATAAACGCACAGGCTGTAAGCCCGCCACACGCCGCTGCCGCAAAAAGCCCGGTAGCGTTTGCTTCAGATATCAGTAAACCAATGGTCAGTGGTACCGCAAACGAGGTAACGGCTCTAGGGATTTCAAAGCGGGCATTCGCTTGAGCCAACTGGTCCGCCGCGGTGATTTTCGGGAGCACGGACAGACTCACGAGTACAAACAAAACAATGCCGAACCCGCCGAGTGTTACGGCAATGCCAAACCACAGCAGGTTTTCCAGCAGGATACTGACTGCCGCTCCGGCAAACCCTGTGGCTGAAATTAACGTTGCGGCAACGGCTGTTGATTGAGACCGGTAGCGATCGACAATCAGTCCGGACGGTAGCGAACCGAACAAGTGCGCTATCGACTGTGCAGCCACAAGCAGGCCGATGGTCTCAACGGAGGCATTGAACACCAGCGCGGCGATCAGGGGGACAGACACCAGTGCAATCTGATCGGCCAGATGCATTCCATACGCGGCTGCTGTGAGACGATTGAGAATTGTCATCATGGTTGACCCTTGCGTTAAGTCATTTCACTGTACTGACAAGTGACGGACAGGTCGTACGGATTCCTGCGAAGTTTGCCTGGCGTCGCCGTGTAGCAGCCAAACCAACTGGCTGTAGCCGCTGGCAGAGCAAGGGTTTTCTGCCGCGTTGACAGCTGTGTACAGGGCCAGTCCGATGTGCGCTGGATGGCACTGTCAGAGGGGTATTTGTTGATCACCGCGGGTCGCCGGGTGGTGTGTCCCGGGTGATTATTTTCACAACAATTGACAGCCTGCTGTTTTCAATTCAATGTTGCCGCTTTAATCCACCCTGTGCGATATTCCGGAACTCTTAGATGTTTAAAAACGACCAGCTCACTCAGTGGGATCAGGACCACTTTTTCCACGCCTCTACGCATCTTGGCCAGTTTGCACGCGGCGAGATGCCTAATCGCATCATGACCGGTGGTGACGGCGTCTACATTACGGACCGCGAGGGCGTCAGGCTACTTGATGCGTTTGCCGGACTCTACTGTGTGAATGTAGGCTACGGCCGCAGTGAAGTCTCGAACGCCATCGCCGCGCAGGCTCAGGAGCTCAGTTACTACCACTCCTATGTCGGTCACGGCACAGAGGCATCCATAACACTCGCGAAGATGATCATCGACCGTGCTCCGCAGCACATGAGCCGGGTGTATTTCGGCTTGTCCGGATCTGATGCCAACGAAACCAACATCAAGCTGATCTGGTACTACAACAATATCCTTGGCCGCCCTCAGAAAAAGAAAATCATCTCGCGGTGGCGTGGCTACCACGGGTCGGGCCTGATGACAGGCTCCCTGACGGGGCTGGAGTTATTCCATAAGAAATTTGATCTGCCACTGGCCAATGTGCTGCACACTGAAGCGCCCTACTACTACCGTCGCACCGACCGATCCTTAAGTGAGCTGGAATTTTCATCACAGTGCGCTGCCAAACTCGAAGCGATGATCCTCGAAGAAGGCGCTGACACCATTGCGGCGTTCATCGGTGAGCCTGTTCTGGGGACCGGCGGGCTGGTGCCGCCACCGGAAGGATACTGGGCCGCCATCCAGCAAGTGCTGCAAAAGTACGACATCCTGTTAATTGCCGACGAGGTAGTTACCGGTTTCGGCAGGCTTGGCAGTATGTTCGGGGCCATGCACTATGGTATCAAGCCTGACATTATCACTATCGCAAAAGGTCTGACGTCGGCCTATGCGCCGTTGTCCGGCAGCATTCTATCCGACGCGTTCTGGAAGGTGCTTGAAGACGGCACCGACGAATACGGGCCGATTGGTCACGGTTGGACCTACTCGGCGCACCCGATCTGCGCCGCCGCCGGGGTCGCCAATCTGGCGCTAATTGATACACTCGGCCTGGTGCAAAACGCAGCGAGCACTGGTGCCTATCTGCAGGCATCTATGAAAAACGCACTTGGTGACCACCCGCATGTCGGCGATATTCGGGGTGAAGGCATGACCTGCGCTGTCGAGTTAATTGACAACAAACAATCGGTGCAGTCTTTTGATGCAGCGCGAAAAGTCGGGCCTGCCGTTGTGGCCGCGATGCTCAAACGCGGTGTCGTAGCCCGCGCAATGCCACAGGGGGATATCATTGGTTTTGCACCACCGTTGTGCCTGTCGGAGCAGGAAGCCGATCTCATCGTTGCGGCCACCACCGAATCGGTTGTCGAGGTGCTGGGCTAGAAATCCCCCGACACACCCGTCGACTATTGATGATCAACCTCTATAATTCTGTGCCCGGCAAGGACCGTTTTGCAGCCTGTGCAAACTGACGCCCGCTACACCGTGATGCCGGCACTTCTGGTGTTGTCTTTCTGTTTGCTGACAACCGCCTTGAGCCGTGGTGCCGGTGAATCTTTCAGTGTGTTCCTGCTGCCGCTGAGTGAGCATTTTCAGTGGGAGCGTGCTGCAGTCGCGTCTGTCTACTCGGTCTATATGGTGGCACTCGGGGTCGGCTCACTGCTGGCCGGACTGACATTTGATCGCTTTGGTGCGCGCTTCAATTACCTGTTTGGTTGCGGCTTGCTGGCTCTGGCCTACGGGCTTGCCGGAAACCTCGACAGTTTGCTGCAGTTTTACCTGGTACTGGGTGTCTGCGGTGGCCTGGGTGCTGCCATGGTGGGTATCATCCCCTCGCAAAGTCTGATCTCCAGATGGTTTGACCGACGGCTGTCCACGGCCTTGTCACTCGCCTATGCCGGGCAAGGGCTGGGGACCCTTTGCATGGTGCCGGTGGCGCAGCTACTGATCGAGCAGCGAGGTTGGTCTTCCACCTACAGTACCGCCAGTATTCTGTTTATTGCGTTGTGGCTGCTGGTCGCTGTACTGCCGTGGAAGACGATATCGTCCGGTGCACACGACAACCCTAGAAAAACCCAAAACGGTAAACCGATTTCCGGAATGTCTCTGCGTGACGCGTTAAAAACCCGCGCGTTCTGGGGTTTTTTCGGTATCTTCGGGTTTACCGCTATCGGCATATTTGGAATCAGCCTGCAAACGGTGGCCTATTTGATCGAACAGGGTTTCAGTGAAGTCCATGCGGCATTGGCATTTGGTACTATCGGGATGCTGAGCTTTGCTGGAATGGCGCTGACCGGGCTGGCCGCCGACTACTGGCCAAAGCATCTGGTCGCAACGGTAAGCTATAGCCTGAGTTTTGTCGGCATTGCCGCCGCCGTGCTGTTGCAGTGGTACCCGGGCTGGTTGCTGCTGTCGGTTTTTGTGCTGGCGTTCGGGCTGTCTGCCGGTGCGCGCGGGCCGATTATCACAACGCTTATGGCACAGACTTTTACCGGCAAAGGTCTGGCCTCCATTTACGGAGCGGCAAATCTTGGTCAGGGGGTTGGTGCCGCGACCGGTGCTTTCAGTGCAGGCTTATTGTACGACCTGTCCGGCGGTTATAATACGGGGTTTGCGTTGTGCGCACTGTTTACGTTATTCGGCGCTCTGCTGTTCTGGCTGATCCCGGAAATCCGTTATGCAGAGAACCGACCACAAGTGAGTGTGGTGTGATCACAACGCCCGCCGGTGCAGCTTCTGCATCCCTGTTTTACTCTAAATAAACCATCAGTCTATATTGCTCGAGGTTTGTGCTGGCATAAAAAGTTGAACAATCGCTTGCCCCTGTTTATCTGCGCGACTTTGCACCGCAGTATCAACCCGCTTAGCTATTATCCTGCAGAATAAAATCAGCGCACCGGTCTGCGATCATCATTGTCGGGGCGTTGGTGTTGCCTGATGTCAGCGCAGGCATTATCGAGCAGTCTGCCACTCTCAGGTTCTCGACACCCCTGACGCGCAATCTGGTATCGACCACGGAATGCCTGTCTGATCCCATGCGACAAGTGCCCGCCGGATGGAAGATGGTTCGGGCATGGGATCGTATGGCCTGATCAAGCGTGTTTGATCCTGCCGACGTGCTGACTGAGGCATCGGGCCAAACGGCTTTTCCGGTGATTTCTTTTAACGGTGATTGCTCGAATATCTGCTCAGCAAGGCGGATGCCTCTGCGCAAAGTGTCGATATCCTGTTCACTGTCGAGAACGTTGGCCTGGAACAACAGCGAGTCGTCCGGATCGGCCGATCTGAGCATCAGCTTGCCACGGGAAACCGGGCGCATCGTCATGGGATGAACCTGTGCCGCGTGAAACTCGAGCGGTGGCCGCCCCGGTGCACCGGGCGCGAATGGCGCAAAATTAAACTGCACATCAGGCCGGCCATCACCGGTGGTGTCGACACAGGCACCGGCGCTGAGCAGGTTTGAGGTCAACAGACCTTTATTGCGAAAAAAATAGTTAACGCCGTGCTTAAGCGCCTGCAATCCCCGGTCAGCACCAAACAAGCCCCTGGCGTTCTGCAGTGTCCGTGTAACCGGTGTGCCAACGTGATCCTGGTAATTTGCACCAACCTCGGGGGAGTCATACACGGCATCAATACCCAGTGAACGCAGCGATTTTGCAGGGCCTATCCCGGACAGCAGTAATAGCTTCGGGCTATGGAAACTGCCGGCGGTTAAAACAACCTCGTTGCGAGCGCTGACGCGGACCGGATCACCCTGCACCGTCCTGGCCTCAACCGCTACCGCCCGTCCCTGTTCGATCCTAACGCCAGTGGTTTCCAGGCCAGTGAGTACCTGCAGGTTGTCTCGATGTAGTTCGGGTGTTAGAAAGCAATGCGCTGCAGATTGGCGCTGGCCGTCATGAGCGGTTACCTGATACCAGCCTGCCCCGTGCTGGGTTGCCCCGTTGAAATCGTCTGTGAAAGATATTCCCGCGTTGTTGGCGGCTTCTATAATCGCCGCTGATACCGGATGCTTCGCCTGCGGGTCGGCGACAATCAGTTTGCCGTCAGAGCCGTGATAGGCATCCGACAGGCGGGTGTTGCCTTCCTGCCGCTTGAATACCGGCAGTACGTCTTTGTAGGCCCAGCCATCACAGCCGTGCAGTGCTGCCCAGTCGTCATAGTCCTGATGCTGGCCGCGCATATAGATCATGCCATTTACTGATGACCCGCCGCCTATCACGCGCCCCTGAGGAACCGGAAAACGTTTGAGATCAAGGGTGGCATCGGGCTCGGAGACTATGGCATTGGCATCTTTGCTTTGCAGTACTTTGAAAAAAGTGGCGGGAATATGGATCCAGCGATTTGAATCGGTGCGGCCTCGCTCGATCAGAGCTACCGTCTTATTGCTCTGCGCTGCCAGACGTGCCGCCACGACACAGCCGGCAGAGCCGCCGCCGACGACGATATAATCAAACTGCAGAGTCTTCACTGCGGAAATATCACCGGAACGGGCTGGTGCCTCTGGTGCCCCTGGTGCCCCTGGTGTTTCTGAAAGCTATTTTCCATTTTAATATTACTCGCGTCAGGCAGCATCAGTGATTATCTCTGGTATTTTTACATAGCGGCGGGTTGCCTGCATCAGTCATAAGGCAAGCCGGTGTCGGGGTATGGTGCTTTCAATCAAGTACCCTGTGGCATCAGGTCAGTGGCCGGGACAGTCTGTTTGTTCAGCGGCAACACGTAAAAACGCGGCAACGCCAGTCGTCCCGGGTGCATAGTAGGCGGCAAAACAGGGAAATTGGCTGTCTCGTTAGTATTTGTCCACTTCTGATGGTTAAATTCCTAGTCGATCAAACAAGCTCAATCGAAGAGGCTTTTCCGTTGACCGCGTGCCTCTTATACTGACAGCCGATTGATGTACGGATCTGGCCGTGACCACGCTACGCCGCTACGATGAGTGTGAGGTGCGTTGCCAGGCAATGGTAACTCAACCTGCCCGTGGCAACAGACGGCAAACCAGCACTGCAGCAGAGTTTACAAATGACACCGTTTAAGGAACAGGAAATGACAAAAGTTGGATTTATCGGGCTTGGCAACATGGGGCTGCCGATGGCGAAAAACCTGCAGGCAGCGGGTTTCGAGGTTGTCGGGTTTGATCTCAGCGACACCGCGCGCAATGGCGCTGAAGCGGACGGCATTGATGTGGTAACCACTGCAGTCGGCGCGGCGGAGAATGCCGATATTGTCATCACGATGCTGCCCAATGGCGACATCGCGAAATCTGTCGCTGAAGAGCTGTTATCCATCATGCCCGCCGGTCGCCTGTTGATCGATAGTTCTACCATTGATGTCGCCTCTGCACGGGATATCCACAGCCTGGCCCGCACCAGCGGTATGCTGTGCCTTGACGCGCCGGTATCCGGTGGCGTCGGCGGTGCTTCTGCAGGCACCCTGACATTTATGGTCGGGGGCAGCGCCGAGGCTTTTGACGCGGGTAGATCCTCACTGGACATCATGGGGCAGAAGTCAGTGTTCTGTGGTGATGGTGGTGCTGGTCAGGCTGCCAAAATTTGCAATAACATGCTGCTGGGTATCTCCATGATCGGTGCGTGTGAAGCATTTGCACTGGCAGAGAAACTTGGTTTGGATCAGGCCAGTTTGTTTGACGTGGTGTCAACCTCATCTGGCAGTTGCTGGTCAGTCAATACCTATTGTCCTGTTCCCGGCGTCGGGCCGCAAAGTCCGGCAGACAACAATTACCTGCCCGGGTTTGCAGCGTCATTGATGCTCAAGGACCTGAATCTGGCAATGAATGCCGCAAGTGCAGCCGGTGCCACCACAACCATGGGCGCTGAAGCAACAGCGCTGTATAAAAAGATGAACGAACTCGGTCAGGGCGAGCAGGATTTCTCCGCTATGATCAACCTGCTTGGTAAGCTAACCTGATCCCTTAATCTAGAGCGCTTTGCACCCCGATGTGTTCTGGCTGATAGTATCACTAAATGTATAGGTGACTGGCCAAACAGGGTCGCAAAGACTTCAATCACCGTAAGGTGCCACAATGCCACAGTGCTATTCAGCGGGTCATCGCAACATCGCTGATTCGCTTTCGTCCATCGCAAACTCATCACGGTTTTTCAGCGTAGTAACCTACTAACAATATGATTGAAAAAGTAGCAATTCTGGGCGCTGGCGCATTAGGGGCTGTGTATGCCAGTATCTTTCACCAGGCAGGTATCACCACCAGATTAGTCGCCAGAGGGGAGCGGTATCATAGGCTTCTGCGTGAAGGGTTCTATATAAATGAGGTGCATCGTCAGGTGCCGGTCCTTGACGTTGCTGACTCTGACGCTTGCTTCTCCGCAGACCTTATAATAGTGGCCACCAAGTATCATGATCTTGCCGATGCACTACCCGATCTTGCCGGGCTGGTTCATTCCAAAACAATTTTTATCTCACTGCTGAACGGGCTTACCAGTGAGTCTATTATCGGACAATCGTATGACAGTAATAACGTCCTGCTGTCTATTGCAATGAATCTGGATGCTCGCCGCGAAGGCAACAGAATTTATCACTCACGACCACCGTTGTTAATCTTTGGCGACGCCTGCAATCTGAATCCCGGATCCAGAGTGCTGGCAGTCCAGGACGTACTCGATAAGGCTGGCATCAGCTACCAGACGCCAGTCGACATGCAGCGATCGGTTTGGTGGAAATTTATGGTAAATGTAGGAATGAACCAGTCGTCTGCAGTGACGGGCGCTACCTATGGCCGCTATAAATCAGAACCCGCTCTGCGCTGGTTAAAGGAATCACTGATGCGGGAAGTCATTGCAGTGGCTCAGGCAGAAGGAGTTGACTTGAGAGAAGAAGACGCAACCAGCTTCTATGAAACCCTGGATATCATCGCCGGGGACGGCAAGACGTCAATGCTCCAGGATATCCAGGCGTTGCGAAAAACCGAAGTAGATATGTTTGCACCTGTGGTAATAGAACTGGGCCAGAAACACCGTATCCCCACACCGGTCAACGAGACTATTCTGACGGTGATACGTTCGCTGGAAATGCAGTACAGCGATGCTTGAGTCAGCCGTTTAGTGAATCATCTCTGTGCGTGCAGTACGTTTATCCTGCGCCCGGATTAGTAGCACGCGCATGAAGCTGTGCAACTGTTCAATGCGTAACAGCGCATCCTGACTTCCAGCGTGGCTGCGTTAACCGTGCCGGGTATTCTATCCGGCAAATAAGCAGAGCCAACCCCTGCTGCTGTAAAATACCCGGGCACCATTAATTAGTGCCCATCCAGCAACAAGCGCTACTGCGTACCACTCAGGCACGCAATCTTTTGCCGACCACAGGTAGTTACGTAAGAACAACT
>CALKXD010000224.1 GCA_938003855.1 uncultured Granulosicoccaceae bacterium
CTTTATTATGTGCTGATGTTTTGCCTTTCGGGCACGCCACAAAACAACGAAATTAGTCTATTACTGTTTGGGAAAGTTATCCACAAGTGATTTCCAGAAATTGGATATGCGTAATTATTGACATTGCAGGGGCGTTGTCGCGATAATCGGCGAGTTATACATTGGCCGCATAACACCTACAATCATAACGGTCAGCACCAGAACTAATCCGGAACTACAATGAAACAAACTTTTCAGCCAAGTAATTTGCGCCGTAAGCGTACTCACGGCTTCCGTGCACGTATGGCAACCCGTGGCGGCAGAGCGGTAATCCGTGCTCGCAGAGCAAAGGGACGAAAAAGACTGTCGGCCTGATTGCCGTTTTTCGTCTGTGGCAGAATTTCTGCCGCAGCTTGCCGTGACACAAATAGTTAAAAACAGCGATAACTGCTTTTCACGACATCAGAAATTAGTAAGTCCCGCTCAGTTCCGCCTCGTTTTCCAGCAAAACGACAAATTGTCAGATCGCTACTGGACTTTATTGTTTCGTCGAAACCAGGAAGGCCATGCGAGGCTGGGTATGGCTGTGGCAAAAAAAAGAGCAAAAAGGGCTGTTGATCGCAATCGACTGAAGCGGGCAATTCGTGAATCGTTTCGGAACAGCAACGACCTACCGGACGTGGACATTGTCATATTGCCCAGAGATGCCAGTGTGACGGCAAGCAACGAGCAATTGGCTGAAAGCCTTCAGCAGCAGTGGGCACGGATGGCCAGAATATGCGCACGGTAGCCGGCGCTTGTGTTCGCTTTTATCAGCGTTACATCAGCCCCTGGTTTCCAGCACATTGCCGGTATACGCCAAGTTGTTCTCAATATATGCTCGAAGCGCTTCAGGAACATGGAACCCTGCGCGGAGGGTGGTTAGGCCTGGTGAGGATCGCGCGCTGCAACCCGTTTGGTGGTAGCGGCTATGATCCGGTACCGGCAAAATGCGACCAAACTGAAAGCACAGTCCAATCAACCCGGAAGTAGCCAGACGTGGTTAGCCATCCATTAACATTAGTAATGCAACAGCAGGAATCAAATTAAGTGGACAACCAGCGTATCCTACTGTGGGCAGCACTCGGTTTTTTGTTGCTGCAAGTGTGGACATCCTGGCAGCTGGACTACGGACCCAGGCCGACACCGGTAACTGCTAATCCTTCCGCCACGTCGAACGCCGCTAACAGCACAGCATCGATTAACCAGGACGGCAGTCCAGTCGGTGCAGCTGATCTGCCAACACCCGTGGCTGGCGGTTCAAGCACAGCGACAGAAAGCGGTTTACCGTCCCAGTCGGATGGCAAGATGCAGAACGGGCAGATCATCACCGTCACCACTGATACGTTGAGTGTCGAGATAAGCAGCGTAGGCGGAGACATAAACAGCGCCAAGCTACTAATGTATCCGACTTCACTGCAGACACCGGACGATCCCTTTGTGCTGCTCAGCGACCGCGACGACCAGTACTTCGTCGCGCAGTCGGGTTTGCAGTCCACCAACGCAGACGCACCAAGCCACCATGCAGAGTTCACCATTGAGCAAACCGAGTATTTTCTGAGTGACGGACAGAACGAAATCCGCGTACCGCTGGTGTGGAAATCCGCAGAAGGACTGACGGTTACTAAAACCTATGTTTTCAAGCGCGACCGATACCTGATCGATCTCGAATACGATATCCAGAATTCCAGTGGTACACCAATCAGCCTGAACCAATACCGGCAGCTGCGCCGCAAGCCGGTTACTGATGATGAGACTCAGAGCTTCATTTATACCTTTATCGGCGGGGTGGTAAGCACTGAGGAAGATGTTTATACAAAAATCGATTTCGACGATTTCTCAGATGTCACCAACACCAAACAGACCCCCGGTGGCTGGGCGGCCATCATTGAGCATTATTTTGCCAGTGCCTGGATTCCGCGGCTGGATGAAACCAGCACTATTTACACGAAGGCGCTAACTTCCCCGCAGCGCTATATTATCGGGCTGCAATCAGAGGCCATTGAGGTCGCGGCCGGAGGCACAGCGCAAATTACTACGGGTTTGTTTGTTGGTCCAAAAATCCAGGATCGCATGCGTGCTATTGCTCCGCACCTCGACCTGACCGTGGACTACGGGTTCCTGTCAGTCATCGCCAAACCGATATTCTGGTTGCTCGGAAAAATTCACTCGCTGGTTGGCAACTGGGGATGGGCAATTGTTGGCGTCACCATGTGTATCAAACTTCTGTTTTATAAGTTGTCGGAAGCGAGTTACCGTTCCATGGCACGCATGCGCAAGCTGCAACCTCAACTGGCCGCACTGAAAGAACGCCACGGGGATGATCGCGCGAAAATGGGTCAGGCAACAATGGACCTGTACAAGAAAGAGAAAGTTAATCCACTGGGTGGCTGCCTGCCGATCATGGTGCAGATTCCGGTGTTTATCTCGTTGTACTGGGTGTTACTTGAAAGTGTTGAATTACGTCAGGCGCCCTGGATACTTTGGATAGAAGATTTATCACTGATGGACAAGTACTACGTGCTGCCCTTGATCATGGGCGTCACTATGTTTATACAACAGCGTCTTAATCCGGCACCGGTTGATCCGATTCAGGCCAAAGTGTTTATGTTCATGCCGCTGATCTTTACTGTCTTCTTTGCATTTTTCCCGGCTGGCCTGGTGTTGTACTGGGTAGTGAATAACACGCTGTCGATTGCTCAGCAGTACTACATTACCCGGGTCGTGCTAGCCGAAAAGTAACCCAGCCCGGAGTATTCAACCTACAGGCTTCAACATGCTGCAGAATGACACCATCGCGGCAATAGCCACGGCTAGAGGCAAAGCCGCTATTGGTGTTGTAAAAGTCAGTGGACCGATGGCGGCTGCGATTGCCACCGTCATAACGGGCAGATCTTTGACCGCGCGTCATGCTCACTATTTGCCGTTTCGTGACGCAGATTGCACTACGATTGATCAGGGAATAGCGGTATTTTTTAGCGGTCCTGATTCCTACACCGGTGAAGATGTGCTTGAACTGCACACGCACGGCAATCCTTTTGTGCTGGATCAGATTCTCGCCATCGCCACTCGACATGGAGCGCGTAATGCCCGGCCCGGTGAATTCACCGAGCGTGCATTCCTGAATGACAAACTCGATCTGGCGCAAGCCGAAGCGGTGGCTGACCTCATTGAAAGCAACAGTCTGGAAGCGGCGCGTGCATCGGTACGCTCGTTAAGCGGTGAATTTTCAAGTGGTATCGATGACCTCTTGCAACGGCTTATCAGCACCCGGGTATATGTTGAAGCAGCGCTCGATTTTTCTGAAGAAGAAATAGATTTTCTGCAGGATGACGCCTTGTCGGATCGTTTGCACAGGCTGCAGCATTCTATCGACGGTATTCTGGCCCGCGCCACGCAGGGCCGCCTGATGCAGGAAGGATTTACCGTGGTGATTGCGGGCGAACCAAATGTGGGTAAGTCCTCTTTGCTGAACCGCTTAACCGGCGAGAACACCGCCATTGTGACTGAGGTGGCCGGGACTACGCGCGATGTTCTGCGGGAGCAGATTACGCTTGATGGTTTGCCATTGAATATCGTCGATACCGCCGGGCTGCGGGACACTGAAGATACCGTTGAACGAGAAGGTGTGCGGCGCGCGCGTGAGCAAATAGAGCAGGCCGACCTCATTGTTGCCGTGCAGTTGGCCGGGCAGCAACAGGATCCAATGGTACTGGCTGAGCTGCCTGAGTCGATACCGGTGCTGTGGTTGTTTAACAAATCTGACTTAGCGCCGGAATCTGTGCAGATTCCGGATAATGCGTTGCTGGTCTCAGCCAGGACTGGAGATGGCCTTGATGCCCTGACCGTCCGTTTAAAGGATATTGCAGGGTATACTCAGACACCTGAAGGTGCATTTATGGCTAGACGCCGCCACATTGATGCCTTGCAGCAAGCCCATTTACATATTTGCCAGGCAGCGTTTACGTTGCGTGACCTTGGTGCCGGAGAACTCGCAGCTGAAGAACTCCGAATGGCCCAGATGCAACTGAGTCTGATCACCGGTGAATTCACCAGCGATGATCTGCTTGGCGAAATTTTCAGCAGTTTTTGTATCGGTAAATAACTTTTTTACCACCAATGATCGCGAATCGCTCACCGTTACCTGATCCGTTACACTGATCGCGCTAGACTGCAGTTAGAGTTACCTGAACAGATACTGTGGCCGTTACCGGCCCGAAGCTGAATATTGATGAAAAACGAAGCAACTTACGATGTCATAGTGGTCGGCGGTGGTCACGCTGGCACCGAGGCCGCACTGGCGGCAAGCCGGGCAGGTGCGCGCACGCTACTGCTGACCCATAATATCGAAACTATCGGTCAGATGAGCTGCAACCCGGCCATTGGTGGCATCGGCAAAGGGCACCTGGTTAAAGAAATCGACGCGCTAGGCGGTGTGATGGCGCGGGCGGCAGACCAGGCGGCTATTCATATTCGCACACTGAATGGTCGCAAGGGTCCGGCGGTGCGTGCTACTCGCGCCCAGGCCGATAGAGCACTTTACCGTGCCGCTATTCGAAGCGCGGTAGAAAATCAGCCCGGGCTGCAGATGTTCCAGCAAGGCGTTGATGATCTTATTGTCGAAGGTAATCGATGCCGTGGCGTTGTAACGCAGTCGGGATTGCGCTTCACCGCCCAAACCGTGGTACTGACGGTTGGCACTTTCCTCGGCGGTAAAATCCATATCGGTGATGTACAACAATCTGGTGGTCGCGCTGGTGATGCACCGTCGATCGCGCTGGCAGATCGGCTGCGTGATTTACCGTTCAGGGTAGGGCGCCTGAAAACCGGTACGCCGCCTCGTATCGACGGCCGCACGATTGATTATCGCCAACTTGAAAGACAACCCGGAGATTCCCCGCGGCCGGTGTTTTCCTATATGGGCAGCCTCGATGATCACCCCGAGCAAACCGTTTGTCATATCACTCACACCAATGAACGGACACACGAGATCATTCGACAGAATCTTCAGCGCTCAGCGATGTACTCCGGCAATATCGAAGGAGTCGGCCCGCGCTACTGCCCGTCGATAGAAGATAAAGTCGTACGCTTTGCTGATAAATCATCGCATCAGATATTTATCGAACCTGAAGGCCTTAACACTCACGAGATCTATCCCAACGGAATTTCCACCAGCCTGCCGTTTGACGTACAACAGGACTATGTGCAGAGCATTGCCGGTTTTGAAAACGCCCACATCACCCGGCCCGGCTATGCGATCGAGTATGACTTCTTCGATCCGCGTGATCTCAAGCCTTCGCTGGAAACGAAGTTTATCCAGAACCTGTATTTTGCCGGCCAGATCAATGGCACCACCGGTTACGAGGAAGCCTCGGCTCAGGGTTTAATCGCCGGGCTCAATGCCGCCAGAGCCACCCGCCAGCTGGATGCCTGGACGCCGCGTCGTGATGAAGCCTATATCGGAGTGCTTATCGATGATCTGATTACCCGGGGCACCGCCGAACCCTACCGCATGTTTACCAGTCGTGCCGAGTACCGGCTGATGCTGCGCGAAGACAACGCAGATCTGCGGCTGACAGAGCAGGGCCGCAAACTGGGTCTGGTCAGTGAGGATCGCTGGCGGGAATTCAGCCATAAAAAAGAGCAAATCGAGCAAACTCGCACGGTACTGGCCGAATGGCATATTAAAGCAGACAGCGATACCTGCCGCACTGTGGCCAGTCGGTTTAATGTTTCAGTGCAAAAGGATCAGCACGTCATTGATCTGTTGCGCCGACCGGAAATCAGCTGTGCCGGTTTGCAGCAATTATTTCCAGCGCGGTTTCCCTGTGATGATCCCACAGTGCTAGAGCAGGTAGAAATTCAGGTGCGCTACCAGGGCTACATTGATCGGCAGGTGGATGAAGTTCAGCGTCAGCGTAGCCAGGCAGAAGCAAAGATACCGGAAACACTCGATTACCACGCCGTCCGTGGACTGTCGTCTGAAGTCTGTCAAAAACTCACCGACCATCGACCTGCGACCATCGCACAGGCCTCTCGAATACCCGGTGTTACACCAGCGGCTATTTCCCTTTTGTTGGTGAATTTAAAAAAGCACAAAATGCAAAAGACCATCGACAAAGGCAAAACTGATCAGTCAGCCGGTAAATTGATTCGCAGTGTCAGCTAGCGGGCGATTGATTGTTATGCCGTCGAGACCCCTGTGATGAGACAGTCTTTAGAGGACGAACTCACCGATGGCTTGCAACAGTTGGGCATGGATGTCCAGCCTGACACGCGCGACAAACTGATCGACTACATCCTGCTGTTATCGAAGTGGAATAAAACCCACAACCTTACAGCCATCCGCGATGTTCAGGAAATGGTACGCCGGCATTTGCTCGATTCACTCTCGATTGCGCCTTACATCGACGCGCCGGCACTGCTTGATGTTGGAGCCGGTGCCGGTTTACCGGGTATACCGATTGGTATCGTCAAACCCCACGTTAATGTAACCCTGGTAGACAGCGTGGTAAAAAAAACCCGCTTTATGCAGTTTGCTGCGGCTGAGCTGAGCCTGAGCAATATTGAGCCGCTGCATGAGCGCGTTCAGAATCTGCCGGCTGATCCCGGGTTTCCAATCGTTGTAGCAAGAGCGTTTTCCTCGATTGATAAACTCTGTCAACTCACCGCACACCTTGTCAGTCCCAACGGAAAAATTCTGGCGATGACTGGCCGCCCGCTCGACGCTCAACACACCGATCCGAATCAATTGGCCGGTTTTAAGGTGGTCAAAGAAGAGAAATTGTTTGTTCCCGGTGAAACTGCAGAGCGCAACATAGTAGTATTGCAACATAGCGCGTAAATAGCGTCAGGTAGGCCGGCTCGACATCTTCGTTCGCCGGCGAATGCCTACAGCAGTCGGAACAAGCATGGCCAAAATAATCGCAATCGCAAATCAGAAAGGCGGGGTTGGTAAAACGACAACGGCGATCAACCTGTGCGCGGCCCTCGGAGAAACCCAGCGCCGCGTGTTGCTGGTTGATATCGACCCACAAGGCAATGCCACTACCGGGTCCGGCGTTGACAAGGAAGCGCTTGAGCTCAGTGTCTGCGAAGTATTACTGTCCACCTGCAGTTGTGAAGAGGCCATTGTGTCGCCGGAGCATATTAAATTTGATGTTCTGCCCGGCAATGCTGATGTCACTGCCGCTGAGGTTCAGCTAATGGGGCAGCGTGGACGGGAGCGTCGCCTGGCCGATGCCCTCAGTACCGTCGCTGACAACTACGACTACATCTACATTGACTGCCCACCATCATTGAATGTCCTGACCCTGAACGCATTTGTCGCGGCGGACGGTGTGCTGATTCCGATGCAGTGCGAATATTATGCGCTGGAAGGATTGTCCTCCTTATTACGCACGATCAAGCAGGTGCAATCCGCAGTCAACCCGAAACTGAAAATAGAAGGTATCCTGCGCACCATGTTTGATGGACGAAACAAACTGGGCCACGAAGTATCAAATCAGCTGATCGAGCACTTTGACTCCAAGGTTTACCGGACCGTAATCCCGCGCAATATTCGTCTCGCCGAAGCGCCCAGTTTTGGTCAGCCCATTGTTTACTACGATAAATCTTCCCGAGGCTCAATTGCCTATTTGGCGTTGGCCGGTGAAATCATCAGACGTCAGGTTAGTCGGCAGGCCTCAGTCGCCGATACAACCGAGACAGACGAAAATGCAGTGCCCAGTGTGTAATTGGACCACAATAAGCGTTTACCGGGCAGCGACAGTGCTGCCGTCCATGACCCGAGGGTGACCTGAAACTATGTCCAGAGTGAAAAAAAGCGGCCTAGGTCGAGGCCTTGGAGCATTGCTCGAGGGCGTCGATATCAACCCGTCGGCTCCGGTGATCAGCCCGGCTGACGCAGAAACCCCCGTTGCCCGTGACTTGCCGGGTCACGAGGTTAAAACCGGCGACCGGAAAATCGATGATGAAGCGATTGTTACAGAGATCGACATCGATTCCATTACCCGTGGTACTTATCAACCGCGTAAGCATTTCGACGACGACGCCCTGCAGGAGTTAGCAGATTCCATTTCGGCCCAGGGTTTAATTCAACCCATATTGCTGCGCAAACGAGCGGGCGGCTATGAACTCATTGCCGGTGAACGTCGCTGGCGTGCAGCACAACTGGCAGGTTTAAAAACCATTCCCGCCATTATCCGCGAAATGGACGACGGTGCGGTCGCAGCTGTCACCCTGATCGAAAACATACAGCGCGAAGACCTCAACCCGCTGGAAGAAGCGCAGGCGCTGCATCGGCTTAAAAATGAATTCACCATGACCCATCAAGCGGTCGCTGAAGCTGTCGGGCGCTCGCGCGCCTCAGTGACTAATCTGTTGCGGTTGCTTGAGCTCGACGAAAGAGTCGCTGAGATGCTGGTAACCGGTAAGATCGAAATGGGTCATGCCAGAGCGCTGCTGAGTTTATCGCCGGAACAGCAGCATATGGTGGCGCTTAAGGTGTACGCTGAAGGCTTGTCTGTTCGCGCTACAGAGGCTCTGGTTCGCAATGGGGTATCTACCAAGCCTGCCAAGCCAGCCGCCCGCCAGCGTCAGAACAGTCACATCAAGGCACTCGAAGGCGACCTATCCGAAAAACTGGGTGCAAAGGTATCAATTGATCACCGTGCCGGTGACAAGGGAACTGTCAGCGTGTCCTACAACTCCCTCGATGAACTCGATGGAATACTGGCGCATATTAAATAACCCTGAGCCCTCCAAAAGCCATTTCTCCGGCTACCGCATCACTAGCTGACCGGGCAGTCTTTATTGTGCACAGCGCTTGACCCCTTGCCAGCGTAACTTTATACTCCCCGCGCGATTGCAGGGCTTGTATTTCACGCGACGGACCGCGATATATAGACTATAAAGAGAACGGATTGCGTAATATGGCTTCGCGTTCACCACATACGGCTATTGTCAGAAGGATGCTTCTGATGCAGGCGTTTGTAGCATTGATGGTTCCCCTGCTGGTTCTTCCGTTTGGAACGAACGCTGCATTGTCAGCAACAGCGGGTGCTCTGGCCAGTCTTGTCCCAAATCTCTACTTTGCGTTTCGGGCGTTCAGGTATAGCGGGGCGAGGTCCGCCGAAAAGATTTTGCGTTCGTTTTATTCTGGTGAGGCGATCAAACTTGTACTGACGGCGCTGATTTTTGCGCTATGTTTCAAATATCTGAATTCGCTAAACGTGGCTGCATTGTTTGGCGGGTTCATCATGGTCCAGATGGCAATATGGCTAACCCCGTTGCTAGCGGATCGTTAAAAGAATTTAAGTACTTTTAAAAGTGTCCTATGGCAAACCCTGATTCTGGTCACGGAGAGTTACCTACAGCCTCCGAATACATCCAGCACCATCTGCAAAACCTGACCTTCGGTAACCACCCCGAACATGGCTGGAGCATTGCGCATGGGGCTGATCAAGCAAAAGAAATGGGCTTCTGGGCGATACACCTGGACTCCATGTTCTGGTCTATCGCACTTGGCGGCATATTCTGTCTGCTGTTCTGGCTGGGTGCCAGGCGCGCCAGTGCCGGTGTACCGGGTGGTTTGCAGAATTTCTGCGAAATGCTGGTCGACTTCGTCGACGGCAGTGTCAAAGATACCTTCTCCGGACAGAACAAACTCATTGCGCCACTGGCGTTGACCATATTTGTCTGGGTCTTTCTGATGAACTTCATGGATCTGATCCCCGTTGACTTCATCCCAGAAGCCGCCAAACGCTGGTTCGGTATCGAATACATGAAAGTAGTCCCTACTACCGACGTGAACGTTACCCTCGGCATGTCGCTATCCGTCTTTGCACTAATTATTTACTACAGCATTAAAGTGAAGGGCGGCAAAGGCTTTCTGGCTGAACTGACACTGCAGCCATTCAGTAGCGACAATAAAATCATTAAGTATGCGTTTGTTCCAGTAAATCTGTTGTTGGAAGGTGTCGGTTTGATCGCCAAACCGATATCATTGGCGCTGCGATTATTCGGTAACCTGTATGCGGGTGAACTGATATTTATCCTGATCGCACTGCTGCCTTTCTATTTACAGTGGGCACTTTCAATTCCCTGGGCTATTTTCCACATACTTGTCATCGTTCTGCAGGCATTCATTTTCATGATGCTGACCATCGTGTACCTCGCGATGGCGCATGAACATCACTAGTTTTTTAAAACCTTTATTTTTTAACCTTAAACACATCAGGAGCTAAGATGGGCGCAGGTTTCGTAGTTGGTATGACGGCGATCGCAGTTGCATTGTTGATCGGAATGGGTGCCTTGGGCACAGCGATTGGATTTGGTCTGCTCGGCGGCCGTTTTCTGGAAGGCGCAGCGCGTCAACCCGAAATGGTTCCGATGTTACAGGTCAAGATGTTCATTGTTGCAGGTCTGCTTGATGCGGTAACAATGATCGGTGTTGGTATCGCACTGTTCTTCACTTTTGCAAACCCCTTCGTTGGTCAGATAGCGGGTTAAAGAACCTTGTTTCTTTTAACTCATAAACCGCAGGAGAACTTGGGTGAATATTAATCTTACCCTGATTGGCCAAGCCATCGCGTTCGCGGGTTTTGTTATCTTTTGCATGAAGTTTGTCTGGCCTCCGCTGATCACTGCGATGCGGGAACGTCAGGCAACTATCGCTGAGGGTCTGGCTGCGGCTGAGCAAAGTGCTCAAGCCCAGGAAGAAGCTCAGGCAGAAGTCGACACTATTCTCAGTGAAGCTCGGACTCAAGCTGCAGAGATCGTATCGCAGGCGCAGAAGCGCGGAAACGATATTGTCGATGAAGCAAAGAATACCGCCATTAGCGAGAGTGACCGCCTGAAAAGCAGTGCGCAATCTGAACTCGCACAGGAAGTTGTCAGTGCGCGTGAGTCATTGCGTCAGCAGGTATCTTCGGTAGCCGTTTCCGGTGCTGAGAAGATCCTCAAGCGGGAAGTCGACGCTAATGCACACGCCAGTATTCTTGACGATTTAATCGCGAAGATTTAAGGACTCTATAGATATGTCTGACGACGTCACTACAGCGAGACCCTACGCCAAAGCAATTTTTGAATTGGCAAAGAAAGGCTCCAACTTCGACGTATGGTCTGAGCGCTTAAAGTTTTTGTCCGCAGTTGTTGCGGACAAAAACGTTGCAGCCGCCCTTGAGCAACCAAACAGCACCGCTTCAGCTCGCGCTGGAATGATCGAAAAAATAGCCAGTGACAAGCTGGATGCGGAGTCGATCAACATGGTGCGTCTGTTGGCCGAAAACGGCCGACTCGGTTCCATGAGTTCTATTGCCAGTCTTTACGATGACTACAGAGCCCAGGACGAAGGAACATTGGAAGCCAATGTTGTGTCAGCTATCGAACTCGATGATAACTATCGTAGCAAGTTAGCAAACGCCCTTGAGCGCAAGTTCAATAAAAAGATTCACATCGTAAATACCGTCGACGAATCACTGATTGGCGGTGCCATAATTCGCGCGGGCGATGTGGTTATTGATGGTTCAGTTAAAGGCAAGCTGGCACAGCTTGGCAATAACCTGAGTGCCTAGCGGGAATCGCTACACCAGGTGAAAAGAATTATATAGAGGACGACACAAATGCAACTCAACCCATCTGAAATCAGCGAGCTGATCAAAGAGCGGATAGGAAACTTCGAAGCCTCATCTGAGGCACGTACCGAAGGTACTATCGTAAGTCTGGCTGACGGTATTGTACGTATACATGGCCTCACCGACGTAATGTCAGGTGAGATGCTGGAATTCCCCGGTAACACCTACGGACTGGCCCTGAACCTCGAGAGAGACTCGGTTGGCGCGGTAATTCTCGGTGCCTACGGACATATCACTGAAGGCGATAAAGTTCGCTGTACCGGCAAAATTCTGGAAGTACCCGTCGGCAATGAAATGCTGGGTCGTGTTGTAAACGCACTGGGCGAACCAATCGACGGAAAAGGTCCGATCACCACAGAACAGACATCGCCAATCGAAAAAGTAGCACCGGGTGTTATTTGGCGTAAGTCGGTTGATCAACCAGTACAGACCGGCCTAAAATCTATTGATGCGATGGTTCCAATTGGTCGTGGACAGCGCGAATTGATCATTGGTGACAGACAGACTGGTAAAACAGCTGTTGCCATTGACACCATCATCAACCAGAAAGACACCGGTATTAAATGTATCTATGTCGCGGTTGGTCAGAAGCAATCAACCATCGCAAATGTTGTGACCAAGCTCGAAGAGCATGGCGCGATGGAAAACACCATTGTGGTTGCCGCTGGTGCCTCTGAGTCTGCTGCGATGAACTTTATCGCACCTTACTCCGGTTGCTCCATGGGTGAGTACTTTCGCGATGTCGGCGAAGATGCACTGATCGTCTATGATGATCTCACCAAACAGGCCTGGGGTTATCGCCAGGTATCGCTGCTTCTTCGTCGTCCCCCTGGTCGTGAAGCGTATCCCGGTGATGTGTTCTACCTCCATTCCCGTTTGCTTGAGCGTGCAGCGCGCGTCAGTGAAGCATACGTCGAAAAAGAAACCAATGGTCGAGTAAAGGGTAAAACCGGATCTCTGACAGCGTTGCCAATCATTGAGACTCAGGCGGGTGACGTATCGGCATTCGTACCGACCAACGTGATTTCTATTACCGATGGCCAGATCTTCCTTGAGAGTGATCTGTTCAACGCGGGTATACGTCCTGCGATCAACGCCGGTCTTTCGGTATCGCGGGTAGGTGGTGCAGCGCAAACCAAGATTATTAAGAAGCTCGGTGGTGGTATTCGACTGGCGCTTGCTCAATATCGGGAACTCGCGGCATTTGCGCAGTTTGCCTCCGATCTTGACGAAGCCACACGAAAGCAGCTCGAACGTGGTCAGCGCGTTACCGAACTCATGAAGCAAAAGCAGTATTCACCTTTGAACGTCGGTGAGATGGCAATTTCCCTCTATGCGGCAAACGAAGGCTACCTCGATGAACTCGACGTGACCAAAGTAGTACCTTTTGAAGAAGGATTGCATGCTCACATCCGGTCAAGTCATCAGGGTGTTATCGACAAGATCAATGAAAAAGGTGACTACAACGATGAAATCGAAGCCAGCATGAAAGCGGCAATCGATGACTTCGTTGCTAACGGCGTCTATTGATGTTGGTTGGTGAAACTACAGAAATAGGGGACTGATATGGCCGGTGCCAAAGAGATTCGTACCAAGATCGGGAGTATTAAAAATACTCAGAAGATCACCAAAGCGATGGAAATGGTCGCAGCCAGTAAAATGCGTAAAGCGCAGGATCGAATGGCTGCAACCCGACCCTACGCGCGCAAAATGCGCAGCGTGGTTGGACACCTTGCTGCGGGTAACGTTGAGTATAAGCATCCGTATTTGATCGAGCGTCCTGAAGTCAAGCGTGTCGGTTTTATAGTGGTGTCTACTGACCGCGGTCTGTGCGGCGGCTTGAATATCAATTGCTTCAAAGGCGCTATCGCCATGATGAAGGATTTCTCAGAGCAAGGTGTAGAGATAGACATCTGTACCATCGGTAAAAAAGCACAGAGCTTTTTCCGTCGCTTTGAGGCTGAAATAGTGGCCGAAAAATCAGAGCTTGGCGATGCTCCAAAGCTCAACGATTTGATCGGTACCATCAAAGTGATGCTCGATGCCTATGACGAAGGGCGTATCGACCGCTTGTTCATTGCACAGAACGAGTTCGTCAACACCATGACTCAAAGACCCAGTGTCGAACAATTGATACCGACTGTTCCTGACACTGACGATCGACTGACTCACCATTGGGATTATATATATGAGCCTGATTCCAAAACTGTTGTCGATCAACTAATGAAACGATACATCGAGTCTCTCGTGTATCAGGCTGTGGTAGAAAACAGCGCCTGTGAAATGGCTGCGAGAATGGTTGCGATGAAGAGCGCCACGGATAACGCCGGGGACATCATCAACGACTTGCAACTCGTCTACAACAAAGCGCGGCAAGCAGCGATTACTCAGGAAATTTCCGAGATCATCGGCGGCGCGGCAGCGGTTTAAAAGATTAATATCATCGGGGAACACACATGAGTTCTGGATCAATTGTCGAAGTAATCGGCGCGGTAGTAGACGTGGAATTTCCACGTGATGCGGTGCCAAAAATTTATGATGCACTGAAAATCGAAGGCACTGAAACTACATTGGAAGTTCAGGGCCAGCTCGGTGACGGTGTCGTACGTACCATCGCGATGGGTTCCTCGGAAGGTTTACGCCGTGGTACTGATGTCAGTAACTCCGGTTCTCCCATTTCGGTCCCGGTTGGTGAAGCCACACTGGGTCGGATTATGGATGTTCTGGGTAACCCGATTGATGAAGCCGGTCCAATTGCGACGGATGTTCGCTCTGCAATTCACCGGTCAGCGCCTTCATACGCTGAGCAGGCAGGTTCCACCGAGTTGCTGGAAACCGGTATCAAGGTAATCGATTTGCTTTGCCCGTTTGCGAAAGGCGGCAAGGTTGGTTTGTTCGGTGGTGCCGGTGTGGGTAAAACGGTAAACATGATGGAGTTGATTCGTAACATTGCAACCGAGCACTCGGGTTATTCAGTGTTTGCCGGTGTTGGTGAGCGTACTCGTGAAGGAAACGATTTCTACCACGAAATGAAAGAATCAAACGTACTCGATAAGGTATCACTGGTTTATGGCCAGATGAACGAGCCTCCGGGTAACAGACTGCGCGTCGCACTGACTGGTCTGACAATGGCGGAATACTTCCGTGATGAAGGCCGTGACGTACTGATGTTTATCGATAACATCTATCGATACACACTGGCCGGAACCGAGGTATCTGCACTACTGGGTCGTATGCCATCAGCGGTAGGCTATCAGCCAACACTGGCTGAGGAAATGGGTGTACTTCAAGAGCGAATTACCTCCACCAAGACCGGTTCTATCACCTCTATTCAGGCGGTATATGTTCCGGCGGATGATTTGACCGATCCGTCACCGGCAACCACGTTTGCTCACCTTGATGCGACAGTCGTACTGTCCAGAAACATTGCAGAGCTGGGTATTTATCCGGCGGTTGATCCGCTCGATTCAACCAGTCGTCAACTGGATCCGCTGGTGGTTGGTGCCGAGCACTATGACACAGCACGGGACGTCCAGAACACACTGCAGCGTTATAAAGAACTCAAAGATATCATCGCGATTCTGGGTATGGACGAGCTCTCCGAAGAAGACAAGCTGGTCGTTGCCCGTGCTCGTAAAGTTCAGCAGTTCCTGTCACAGCCATTCTTTGTTGCGGAAATCTTTACCGGTTCACCGGGCAAATACGTTGCACTGAAAGATACCATCGCTGGTTTCCAGGGCATTGTATCCGGTGAGTACGATCACCTGCCTGAGCAGGCGTTCTACATGGTCGGTGGAATTGATGAAGCTATCGAAAAGGCAAAAACGATTACTTAATTAGTAGTCGAACTACGGGATAAAGTCAGTGGCCAAGACCATGCAAGTTGACATCGTCAGCGCGGAGGAGGAAATCTTCTCCGGTGAAGCAGAAATGCTGGTTGTTTCTGCTCAGATGGGTGATGTAGGTATTGCTCCAGGCCATGCTCCGTTTATTTCCGGCATTAAACCCGGTGAGATAGCGTTGCATGCCGACGGTGAGGAGCAGCATTTTTATGTTTCAGGCGGAATGATCGAAGCACAGCCACATATTGTGACTGTGTTGGCCGATACCGCTATCCGCGCGAAAGACCTTGATGAAGCAGAAGCACAGCAAGCCAAAGAGCGCGCAGAAGAACTGCTGAAAGAAAAAACCGGCACGTCGGATTACGCCGCAGCCGCAGCGGAACTGGCAGAAGCATCGGCACGATTGATGGTGCTGAAGAAGATCCGAAACTCTGCCAAGTAGTCGCATCGAGCAACTCGATCGACGGTTGTACCCGCAATATACCAAGTTGTTACCTGGCATAGTCCAGGTAGCACTCTTGCCTTGATTGCCTATTAAATCTGCGGCTTTGCGTGCCGTAATAATCCGGAAAATCCTCTCGATCATAAGGTCGCAGTGTGTCCGGAACGCCGAAATAGCAGCGTTTCTCCTCAATAATACTCAAGCTGGCATCAGTGGCATTCCACACTGAAGACGGCGCTTTGCTAACGGCTTACCTGTGCCTTGCACAATTAATTTGAGCCGCCGTAATGAAGGCTATCGTGTAGCCTGGCTATGCGTAGGATAAGGTCGGTTACAGATGCAGGGCCTGCTGGTCTGGGCTGTCGCCGGTGTCTTTTGTCGCTTTGCTGCCTTGGGTTCGGCTTGCGGTGTATTCAGTCAAACCGATCAGCAACTATAAACACACGGTATTTGTACGCTGCTGGGATTTGCGCTAGCGTGTCTCAAACTGTGGTGTGGACGGGATGTGAGTTATGGGTGCCGGCTTCAGGCGTGTTTTATACAAATGATCCCATTTTCTATCATACCGTTTTGCTATCGCGGAATAACAGCCAGTAGTAAATAGTAGGTAAAGGCGCAAACCAGTGCGACTACCGCCAGATTAACCGCCGCGTTTACGGTGAATGTGACGGCACCGACAATCGGATGTTCTCGTTGAAGTTCGCGCAACCAAAGGCGCGTTCGGTAAATAGACGGCCACATAGTATTGTCCTCGTAGTGCGTCAGTTACTCAGATCGCTTGTGACGATCGGGTTGGAAACCGTTGCATAAACTGTGCGCGGATAGTTTTGATTACTGGGTTGTGTACAAATTAGCATTTCCGTGGATGCGTCAGGGCCCGTTTCAGAGACAATATTTAACGTTTTCAGTCCAATGGTTGTAACTGATTACAGAGCATTGACGCGATGCCGTTAAGCAGGGAATGAACCGAAACCACAGTGAAACCCGAGGTAGGGCTCATGTCGCTTAAAGTTGTTGTGCTGGCTGCCGGCAAAGGCACACGAATGAAATCAGCGATGCCGAAGGTATTGCATTGTGTCGCGCACAAGCCAATGGTCGAGCACGTCATCGATGCGGCCGCCTGCCTGGGTGCCAGCGGCACGGTATTGGTTGTCGGTCATGGTGCCGATCAGGTCCGCGCTACCGTGGCCGCCGACGTCGATTACGTTGAACAGACCGAGCAACTGGGAACCGGTCACGCGGTGCAGCAGGCGATGCCTGCGCTGAATGCCACTGACACGGTTTTGATTGCCTATGGCGATGTCCCGCTGACCAAACCCGAAACCCTGCAGAAGCTTGTCAGTGATGCCTCCGACAGCAATCTGGCATTGCTGACCGTGTTGATGGACGATCCCGACGGCTATGGGCGAATCGTTCGCGACACCAGCGGCAATGTCATCGGGATTGTCGAGCAGAAAGACGCCACCGGTGAGCAACTGAAAATCTGCGAAGTGAATACCGGTATTCTGGCTGCCAAGGCCTCAGTTCTGGGTGAACTGCTGGGACGTATAGACAACAACAATGCACAGCAGGAATATTATCTGACAGACATCTTTGAGCTGGCAGTGCAGCAAGGCATGACGGTGACCACCCATCAGCCGGAATTTGAGTGGGAAACCGTTGGCGTTAACAGCCGCTCGCAACTGGCTGAGCTGGAACGTATCTACCAGCGCAATCAGGCAGAACAATTAATGGCGGCTGGTGTAACGTTGCGAGATCCCGACAGAATAGATGTTCGTGGTGATCTCAGCGTTGGTCAGGATTCAGTGATCGATGTCAACTGCCTCTTCGAGGGCAAAGTGACTCTGGGTGAAAACGTCACGATCGGTCCTAACTGCAGCATAAGCAATGCAACTATTGCCGATGGTACGGTGATAAAGGCAAACACGGTAATTGAGGACAGTAGCGTTGGCGAAAACTGCACACTGGGGCCATTTGCCCGACTGCGACCGGGCGCGGTGCTGTCCGACTCTTCGCACATCGGTAATTTTGTTGAAATTAAAAAAGCCACTATTGGCAAAGGCAGTAAGGTAAACCATCTATCTTACGTGGGTGACAGTACCGTTGGCGAGAAGGTAAACATCGGTGCCGGCACAATCACCTGCAATTACGATGGCGCTAACAAGCATCAGACGGTGATCGAAGACGGTGTTTTCATTGGTTCATGTACGCAGTTGGTTGCACCGGTTGTGGTCGGCAAAAATGCCGTGGTAGGAGCCGGTTCGACAATAACCAAAGCCGTTGCAGAAAATCAGCTGGCGTTTACGCGTGCTGCGTTAAAGACGGTTGAAAACTGGCCGCGTCCCGTAAAAAAACCAAAATCGGAATAATAAATAATGTGTGGAATTATTGCCGCCTACGCGCAACGTAACGTAACTCCCATTCTGCTTGAGGGTCTGCACCGTATGGAGTATCGCGGTTATGACTCTGCAGGTATTTCTGTGCTTGATAAGGACTATAAAATCCATCGCACACGTGCTCTGGGAAAAGTTGCAGTACTGGGTGAAAAGCTCGAAAAATCGCCCATGGACAGTGGCATTGGCATAGCGCACACGCGCTGGGCGACGCATGGTCAACCTTCAGAAGCAAACGCCCACCCTCATAATTCCAGTGAGCAGTTCTCCGTTGTGCACAACGGCATCATAGAAAACCATGAGCCGTTGCGTCTGGAGTTGCAATCAGCGGGATACGAGTTTACCTCGCAGACTGATACCGAAGTGATTGTGCACTTGTTGCATCGCGAAGTTGAACGGGCTGGAGACTATCTTGCCGGTGTAAAAAATACGGTGGCACAACTGGAAGGTGCTTATGCGGTTGCGGTGTTGAATACTGAGATGCCTGACCGGTTACTGGCGGTTCGTAAAGGCAGCCCTCTGCTGGTTGGTCTGGGTGTCGGCGAATTTTTCCTGGCATCCGATACTGCCGCTCTAATCCCGGTAACGCAGGAATTTATCTACCTGGAAGACGGCGATCTGGTCGATATCTGCGAAGGTAAAATGCAGATTCAGGACGAGGCAGGTAACGAGGTCAAACGGCCGGTAAAAACTTCAACCCTGTCGCTCGGCTCGGTTGATAAAGGCCCCTATAAGCATTTTATGCTGAAAGAAATATACGAGCAGCCGAATGCCGTTCGTGCAACCCTGCAGGACCGAATCACAGACAGTCAGTTGTTGCTGAACGGCTTTGGTGACCTCGACATCAACGTTCTCAGACGTGCGGATGCTATTCATATTGTGGCCTGCGGCACCAGCTATCATGCCGGCCTGACCGCCAAGTACTGGTTCGAAGAGTACACCGGTACGCCGTGCTCAGTAGAGATCGCCAGTGAGTACCGCTACCGAACGGTGGCCGTACCGAAGAACACGCTCTATATCACCCTGTCACAATCAGGTGAGACGGCCGATTCTCTGGCAGCTCTGGAAGAGGTAAAGCAATCTGGCAAGTATCTGGGAACGCTGGCCATATGCAATGTGCCCGAGAGCACGCTGACCCGCGAAGCCGACGCCACATTGCTGACCAAGGCCGGGCCTGAGATCGGTGTGGCATCGACCAAAGCATTTACCACTCAGTTAGTGGCTCTGCAGCTGGTTGCACTCACGCTTAGCAAAGCTAAAGAGACCCTCACTGACGAACAACGAAGCGTCATTATCCGCGCTCTATACGAGAGCCCGATCACGATGGAAAGACTGCTTGGTCTTGATCGTACGATTGAGCATCTGGCAGAAGAGTTCGTCGAGAAAGATCATGCAATTTTTCTCGGTCGTGGTCCAATGTATCCGATTGCCCTCGAAGGCGCTCTGAAGCTCAAGGAAATCTCCTACATTCATGCAGAAGGTTATCCGGCTGGCGAGCTCAAGCACGGCCCGCTGGCGCTGGTAGATAACGAAGTACCAGTGGTTGCAATTGCTCCTAATGACAGCTTGCTTGAAAAGCTCAAGTCAAATCTCGAGGAAGTCCGTACCCGTGGTGGTCAACTGTATGTGATCACAGAAGAAGACACGGATATTGCCCCGGTCGATGGGTTAACGCTGGTGAAGATACCGGGCTGTCCAGAGGCGGTAGCGCCGTTGCTGCTGACCGTACCACTGCAATTGCTGTCCTATCACGTAGCGGTAATGCGTGGCACAGATGTCGATCAGCCACGCAACCTGGCCAAGAGCGTTACTGTCGAGTAGCCCTTCTTCCGGTTCGTCGAACAGCGCATTAACACAGCGGCCATGCCTGACTCCAGGCATGGCCTTTTTTGTGTCCCGGCTATGCCCGCGAAGGGTTTTCCCCGTCGCGTTTGCACCGGCTTTGCGGCTGTTTTATGGTTGGGCCTGAGTGACCTCACCCAATGGATGCACGATGGCTATAAAACCGTTAAACCGGTCAGTCCTTTATCTCCCTGCCAGTAATAACAGAGCGCTGGAAAAGTCTCGTGGTATAGAGGCAGATACACTGATTTTTGACCTTGAAGACTCTGTGGCGGCCGAGGCAAAGCAGGGGGCCCGGGAGAACCTGCTTGCTGCGTTCGAGTCAGCGGGCTTTGGCCACAGTACCACCGTAATACGCTGCAATACGATTGGTTCCGCCGACTACCTGCGGGACCTCGACACTATTCGCCAGTGCGCCCCATCGGCGCTGTTGCTGCCAAAGGTATCGACCGTCGACGATGTCGCTGTATTTGAAGCAGATGCCATAAGAGCAGGCCTGCCAGAAGCTACGCATTGCTGGTTTATGATCGAGACTGCCGCAGGTGTGGCTAACCTGCCCGCTGTTGTTGACGCTGGAACAAGCTGCCGCTTTCCACTGGCAGCGCTTGCTGTCGGCCACAATGATCTGGCAAAAGAAACCGGTGTCTCTTTAAACGAAGAGCGTCGTTACCTGCAGCCCTGGTTGATGCAAATTATTTTGCAGGCCAGAGTTCACGGACTCTATGTCTTCGATAGCGTCTGGAACAACTTCAAGGATCTGGACGGGATGACGCGCGAAGCGGAGCAGGGCAAGCTGATGGGCTTTGATGGCAAGACCCTGATTCACCCCGCACAAGTGCCAATTGCAAATACGGTGTTTATGCCCGCTGCAGCAGAACTGGAACAGGCTCGAGATATTGTTGCCGCCTACGATTTACCTGAAAACAAAGGCGCCGGCGTTATTAACCTGAATGGTGAAATGGTAGAGCGGCTGCATTTACAGCAGGCCATCTCTCTGCTGGAAAGAGTAAGCTTGATGAACCGGGCGTAGAGACTATGCCTATCTACCGTGATTCAGCAAAAAGGCGGGCCCAATGGCACTTACCGATTCACTGCCGCAGGTAGCACTGGCACACAAGCCCACAGCACTGGAACACCTGCGCAATATCAGTGCAGACTGCGGTGTTGATGTATGGATTAAAAGAGACGACTGTACCGGACTGCTGTTTGGTGGCAACAAGGTGCGACAACTCGAGTACTACATCGGTCAGGCCGTGGTTGAAAACGCCGATGTGCTATTGACCACTGGTGCTGTACAGTCAAATCATGTTCGCTGTACGGTAGCGGCTGCTCGCAAGCTTGGTATGGACGTCGAGGTGCAGCTGGAAAACCGCGTTGCCTCGGAAAGTCAGGCGTACCACAACTCCGGTAATGCTTTTCTAGTGCATCTGATGGGCGCTACCATTCATCACTTTTCTGTCGGCGATGACGAAAACGGAGCGGATAACGCCCTCTATGAACGGGCCGACAATTTGCGCAGACAAGGCCGTCGTCCCTATGTTATTCCACTGTCGAACGCGCACACACCCTGGGGTGCGCTGGGCTATGTGGAAGCCGCTGAAGAGCTACTGCAGCAACAGCAGCAAATGGATCTTAATGCAGACGCTTATGTGGTTGCCAGCGGCAGTGCCTCCACCCATGCGGGCTTGCTGACCGGCATGCGGGCGTCAGGCAGTCAGGTACCGGTATACGGTATCTGCGTGAGACGTGATGCTGATTCGCAAACCGGGCGTGTGCGGACCAAATCGGCCGCCCTGGCTGAACTTCTGGAATGCGACAGTCACGGCCTCGCTGACGCGGTAATCTGCTACGACGATGCCCTGTGGCCGGGCTACGGGGTGATGTCAGATGCCGTCGGGGAGACTTTGCATTATGTCGCGCGCAGCGAGGGCATTGCACTCGACCCCACCTACACCGCTAAGTCGTTTCACGGACTACTGACCCTGATTAAAGCGGGGGTTATTGAGCAAGGCTCGTCGGTTGTCTACATTCATACCGGAGGCACCCCGGCGATCTTTGCGTATCCGGAACTGGTCTCTGGATGACGGCATTCACAGTTGCCATTTTTCATCACTATTGGTAACAATTCAGCAGACAGCTGCCCGGCGATTACTGAATTTTGCGTCTAGTATTAACTCATCGACACACGGTGAGTAACTCCATGAATCAGCAAAACCCGACCCAGCTCTCTATCAGCAGTTTACGTCTGCAGGTGTTGCTCGCCTGCCTGCTCATCGCGCTGGCGCATAGCTTTATATAGCGCTCCGGCAAAGTCACCGGCTACTATTGACGGGTATCAATCTTCCGGTGGCAGAATTACTGTGACGCGCGGTCCGGAATAATGCCAGAGGCTTTCACCTTCCAGTGCGGTGTGCTCCAGATGAGAGACATACCAGAAAACAATATCCGTCCGGTTGATGTTTTCGCTTTCATTAAACAGATCACCTATTTCTCCGCGTGGCCCCCAGTACCAGTTGCCGGTTTCATCGCTCTTCCAGGTTCTGACCGCCGCATCCCATTGTGAGAAATCGTCAGGTCTGCCGTCGTCACGTCCCGGTCTGATTTCAACCCGGGTGCCGGTGACTGCATCACGTACCGTCCAGAAAGCGGTGTTGCGGCGCAGGTCATTGAACTCCGACGTCTGCAGATTATTGCCGTTCTTTAAGACCTGGTCATTGTCGTCGCCGTTGATATCGAAATCGAACAGCCAGTGCGCGTGATGTGAGTGATCAACCACACACTGTAACCCTCGACTGAATACGAAAGCGTCGAAATATCCTTTCGGGTTAAATACGTAGGACTGGTATATATCGTATTCGCCGAGTTTGGCGTTTACACCGATCTCAAGATAGGTTTCACCATCCTGGTCATAACTTCGGCGACAGAGCGATTTGCCGTCACATTGCGATACCGGCTGGCTGTTTTCTATAGGCAGATAGGCGTCTTCCCATAATATATCTGCGTAGGGTCCGCAGTCGTCATTGTCGTACTCGACCCGCATGACCGGAAAACTGGCCCGGTAGAGAATTTTCTGCCCCTCGAAGTACACATCCGAAATCGTAAGACCGGTCGCAGCGTCATCGGTTGAGTAATTAAACCGCCAGCCCCACCAGTTGATCTGCCCTGATTCAGCCGATGCCAACGGGGCGAATAAAGTCTGCAATGCAATTGCAGCGAGCAGAGTGAATGTTCTTTTACACTGCATGATTACTGTATCGGTCTGCTGTTAACAACGGTATCCCGGCTGAGATTAACCAGGGCGCGAAAGTGTGGCGCCTTGCCTTGTCCGGGCCCGAAGGTGACATACAACAGTCTCTCGGCGTAAAACTGTCTGCCGCTGTCGGCTACTTCAGCGGCGCTCGGGTAAGCCAGCAATGCGGTCCCGTTCAGATTGTCAGGCTGGTTATAGCCTTGCGCCTTTAACGCTAAAGCAGCAAGCTCAATGGCGCGTTTTGCCTCCAGTTTGCTTTCCGGTGGCTGGTAACGGTCTGCAGTGCGCCGGTGGATATTTATCGTGTTATCGTCGCTAACACCCACCGTGATAACTTCATTGCTGTCGTATTTATAAAATTCTATCGATGTATTGGCCGGGTTGTTTTTGGCGGAAGGCAGGTGGGTTGAGAATTGCTCGAAATTGTCACCCAGCGCGTGCTGTACCTGCACGTCCTGCATAGCTATTTTATTGGCCCGAGTGATTTTGCTTTTCAGTGTTTGCGTAGTGCCTGCTTCGGCGGTAACTAACCGGCTATTGCTGGCTTTACGTGGATGCGGTGGCCAGATCCCCTCACTGGATGCGGAAAATCTGCCATCCAATGCGTGCGAGTGCGGTGTGTCTGAATGAGTCGGTGATGAGACGACTTCACCACCACCACCACAACCCGACAGGGCCGCCAGGATAAAGCAAACGGTAATAAACCGACCAGATCCGGTAGCCGGGTAGTTACGCTGTAGAGTGTTGGTAATCATAGAACCCTGTTTAGCCGCCGTTCCGTGCCCGCTGCTGTGTACCGATGTTATAACTATTTATATTGTACTGTCATCTTAAAATGAAAGCGCTTTGCAAATACGTTCATTTCAGCGTGATATCGCAGCTAAGGCTTTGATTTACAGTCTTCATTGTTGGTAGACAGATGTGTGGGTAATCGGCTGGCGTCACAAAGTGGCGACAGACTAACCCGTCCGTTCGCTGGAGCTAAAACCATTAAACACCTCATACATTACCCGCGCTATCCAGTAACCGGTACGGAGCGCTACCGGGCCAGAGGGACCCCGTGGCAGATATATTCTCAACACAAAGCGGTTCGGACAGGTAAGGAATTCTGACGGCACAGCGGCCAGTTACTGTTTTCTGCTCGAAGAGACGAGCCAGTCCAGATCAATATAACCAACCATTCAAATCTATTTGGGTGCGACTTATTCCCGGCTTGGCATCTGTTGAGTGGCGCAGTGAATCCCTCCGCCTACTTCCCCAAGCGCATCGACGTTAAGCGCGACAATTTCGCGATCCGGGTAGTGTCTTTCAATGGTTTTATGCGCGATAGCGTCCGTTTCTGTGTCGCCAAACTGAGCCACTATAATGCCGCCATTGCAAGCATAATAGTTTGCATAAGACGCGACAAAATCAATACTGTCGACCCGTCGGTATTCTGGTTCCGGGATGACGTCGACATCAAGTTTGGCCGCAATTAGATTGTCGTAGGTTTCAATTGCTGCGATATGAAAGGCATCTTTCCTGTCAGGACGGTCGGGCAGGTTGATCAGCACGCGCCCGGGACCTGTAAATCGAGCGAGGCTGTCTATATGGTAGTCCGTGATATCTTCACCTCGCACACCGGGCGACCAGATCATGCTGTCCGCGCCATACGCGGATAACAAGCGTGTTTCGATTTCATCACGAGACAGCCCCGGATTGCGATTGTTATTCACCCACGAGCTCTCATGTGCCATCAGTAATCCATGGCCATCGTGCTCAACACCACCAGCCTCACCGACCAGGTTACCGGTGATGACTGGTACAGCTAGTCTTTCAGAAAGTTGTGCGGCAATCTGTCCATCGCGCTTGTGGATCTGTTTGTTACCCCAGCCATTGAATTGCAAATGGCTAATAACCAGCCTGCCGTCAGAATCTCTGGCAAACAGCGGTCCCGAATCCCGACACCATAAATCATCAGTCGGTATGTCCCAGAGTTCAACCGCCCCGGAGATCATGGTACGGGCTTGCTTATGATCTTCTGCCGCAGCCAGCAGTGTTACAGGTTCAAACTCAGAGATTGTGTTTGCGATGTCGGCAATTGTCTGCTGTAGAATATCGAGGAAAGCTCTTTGCCGATAAACCTGCCGATTAACCGGCCATTGCATGAACGTTCTCTCATGGCGTTCTTCTTCTGCAGGCACAATCATACCGGGCTGTTCTTTGGCCATTGTTTTCCCACCAGATGTGTTCACAGAGCAAATGGCTGCCCCGCCAATCAGTAGCTGTCTTCGGTTTAACATTCCCTGCGGTCTCTGGTGCATTGTCGGGTGCTTTATTAAAGCAAACTTCCACTATAGGTCCAGTGCAAATATTAGCAACCCGCTGTACTATCGTATGATAGTGGCAGTTCGACCGATAGTGGTCGATCAAAGGGTTGCTTTTGGTGTGGGTAATAAAATTGCCCGCTCAATTGAGTATTTATCTTCTCATCTTGATGACAAAGTGAGCATCGGGGAGCTGGCCTCCCGGGCGGGAATGAGCCGGGCAGTGTTCCACCGGAAGTTTAAGCA
>CALKXD010000225.1 GCA_938003855.1 uncultured Granulosicoccaceae bacterium
ACAGGCAACATTTTTTTTCCAAGGTCCTGAACATTGACAGCTGACATACTATTACTCCGTAAACTCAACACCGGTGCCTGCCACAGTGCGTGATTTGGATTGTTCGGGCAGTATCGGTAGAGCCCATTCACGCGCAGAGAGTTCTGCAACACTCATTTCAGCGACTAAAACTACGCCTTATTATCATTGGGTCACCAACTGCCCTCTCCAGCGTCCCTCTGTGACGTCAGACATCAATATCTGCCGAATAATATTATAAACAGTACGGGACGCACTGGTCAGGGGACGCAGGGTCGGAATAGCCAGGGACACGGTTCTGGATAGACCCGGACTAACGATAGATCGAGCATCAAGGTTGCCAGCCTCCCAGATATCCGCCATTGACGGCCAGTTCATAACCGTTGAGCCCACACCGGCGCAAACCATACTTCGAATAGTCAATAAAGACTGCTGCTCATAGCTGACGGTGAGTTTCCGGCCGCTCTGCATGAGTGCTTCCTCTACTATGCGCCGAACATGCACCTTACGCCCCGGCATGATCAGCTTGACTGAATCCAGATCGACCAATGGAATGTCTAACATCACCGGCTGTGGCTCCTGCCGCCGTGAAAAAACAAACAGATCCTCCTGCAAAATCGGTTCAACCAGCACGTTGGGAAGACTGCCCACATCTGAAATAATACCAAAATCCACCTTGCCGGCATCTATCAGCTCTCCGGTTTGATAGCCCAATCCATCGACAATGGTGATGGTTAGATCGGGATAGGACCGCTCAACCAGGGCCACAATCTTGGGCGCTAGAAATCCGGCATACCCGACCGGAATCGCAATGCGGATTTCTCCGATCAGGTCGCCGGAGCTTTGCCGTGCATCGGTGCTGGCGATCTGGATCTGCGTGAGGATGGTTCGGGCGTGGCGGTAAAACCGCTGGCCGGCCTGAGTGACTGTGGTACCTCCCGGCCCACGATTCAGCAGCTCAACACCGATTTCAGCTTCCAGTTCTGCTATCTGACGGCTGAGTGCGGGTTGGGCAACATTGACGTCCCTGGCTGCCGCAATAAAGCCACCGTTTTCGACGATGCTGGCAAAATATTTTAATTGAGTCAGTTTCAAATCCCGCTCCAACCATTATATTTGGTCATATCTGTATGATATGTGGGATAGTCCGACTACCAGCCACTTTGACAATCCCGTTGCCAATTTCTCTTACATACGCAGCGCAAATCGCAATCATCGCTTGCTGTAACACAGCGGCTCTCATACCGTTTTGCGATGACCATTATAACTAGAATGAACTAGCCAATCCGTTTTAGATTGTTAGACTGGTTGCGGAACACAGCACAAGCTTGATAACGGAGGATACTGATGAAATATCTAAAGGCAGTGAGTATGGCCGCTGTTGCGACTGTCGTGGCACTGGGCCTGGCGGGTAACACAGCACTGGCCGCTGACTATCCCGACAAATCGATTGAAATGATCATCGGCTTCAAGCCTGGTGGTTTTTCAGACGCCATGGCACGGAAGATCTCAGAACCACTCGCAGAAAAGCTCGGCCAGACTATTGTCCACACCTACAAAGGTGGTGCCGGCGGTAGCATCGCTGCCACAGCCGTAAACAAGAAACCAGCCGACGGTTACTCGCTGGTCGTTGCAACCAGCCTGACATTTGCGTTTAACCCTCTACAGGGAAAGGTCACCTATGGCATCGACGACTTCGACTACCTGCTGACGATGGCGCGGTTTGAAACATCATTTGTTTCTCTGGCCGGCAAACCCTGGACAGACTTCGACTCTATGATTGCGCATGCTAAAGAGACGGGAGAAGCGTTGAGGTTCGGGTCGCTCGGCCCGGCAGACCGCCTGCAAATTGATGCTATCGTTGCAAAAACCGGTATCAAGATCATCCCCTTGCCGATCAAAGGCGGCGCAAACATGATGCAATCCCTGCTGGGTGACCACGTAGATTTCGGCTTGAGCGGCGGGCCACATGTTCAGTATGTCAAGTCAGGTGAAATGATCGTACTGGCCGCATCCGGGTCAGAGCCTTTGAACGCCACACCGGAAGCACCGACCATGTCCAGTCTGGGGTATCCTGCTGTCAGCTATAACTCGGTGATAGCGGCACCTAAAGGCTTGCCCGCGGATGTCAAAGCAAAGCTGGAGGAAGCACTGGTCGCGTCAGCTAATGATCCCCGCTTCCAGGAATTAGTCCAGTCACGGTTTGTAGGTATCACGCCAATGGGTGCTAATGAAACCAAAGCCTCTATAGAGAAGATCGCAGAAGCAATGAAGGCCGTCATGCCTTAAGCCAGCGCAACTCAGGCATTCTTAGACAACTGCCCCTGATGACTAACAGACAAATCATATCCATTGTCATTTTGCTGCTGTGCGGGGTAGCATTTTACGCCATCCCCACACAAACGGAAGACGGAGAAAACGCTTTTTTATCCGGCGCATCTTTGCTACCCGATCTGGCCGTCAGTCTGATCTTTGTTTTCACCGTTCTCGAATTAGCCTTCTCACTATTACCGCATCGGCGCTCCCCAGCAGATGCGGCGATCAGCGCAGACCGCAAAAAAGCAGATGTGGTTGTAGGCAGGAATCAATTCAACGGAGTCATTATTGTGGCAGGCCTGCTGGCAGTGTATGCATTCTTCATGCTGCAAGCGGGCTACGTGGTATCCTCCGCGCTGCTTCTGACCACCCTTATGGTTTGTGCCGGGGGTCGACGTCCGGTCCTGATAGTCAGTATTGCGATCATCCTGTCGACAATTTTATTCGTCGGTCTGCGCTTTGGTTTTGGCACCAATATCAATGCGTTGCCGGTTCTATGGCTTAAGTGACCGGTACTATGGACGCGTTGATCGCCGGTATTGCTTCAGTCATGACCTTTGAGCCACTGATCGCCATAGCGATCGGTGTGACTATCGGCATATTCATGGGTGCCATACCAGGGCTGCACGCAGCAATGGCGATAGCATTGCTCTCACCGATGACCTTTGGCATGCAACCCATCACCGCCATCGCTTTTCTCACTGGAATCTACAAAGGCGGAACGTACGGCGGTTCAATATCTGCGATCCTGCTAAATACACCGGGCTCACCTGAAGCCACCGCTTCTGCCTTCGACGGCTACCCGCTGGCCAAAGCCGGCAAAGCAAAAAAAGCCCTGCAAATGGCGCTGTATGCGTCAGTCGCCGGTGCACTGCTGGCCGATATACTTCTTTATCTGGTGGCCGCGCCATTTTCAAAGTTCGCGCTGAAATTCGGCCCGACCGAGATCACTTTCGTTGTCCTCTTTGCTTTTACGTTTGTCGCTGGCCTGACCGGCGATTCAATGCTCAGAGGTTTAACGGCGTGTGCGTTTGGCGTTCTTTGCGCAATGGTCGGACTAGACCCGATGTCGGCCACACCCCGCTTGAATTTCGGCTTCATAGAACTGCAGGACGGTTTGCCTCTGCTTCCTATTGCGATCGGTATGCTCGGCGTTGCAGAGGTGATGATCGCCGTAGAACGCGGCCTGGAACGCCGTCGCCCCGGGTCAGCCACGGCATCTGACCCCATCAGCCCGACGGGCGGGCCTGCTTTGCGCTTCGTTGAGTTCCTGCGTCACTGGAAAACAATTCTGCGTTCAAGCCTGATAGGTTCCGGTATTGGCGCACTACCCGGAATCGGCGCTGCGATGGCCGCTTTTATGGGCTACGGCACCGCCCGAAAATATTCTTCGACACCGGAAAAATACGGCAAAGGCACACTCGATGGCGTTGCCGCACCTGAAGCCGCTAATAGCGCCGTTGTCGGTGGCAGCTTCGTGCCACTGCTGACGCTCGGCATACCCGGAAACGTAACAACAGCATTGTTAATCGGCACCTTTCTGGTGCATGGCATCGAACCGGGGCCTCATGTATTCAAGACCCAGCCCGCCCTGATTTATGGCATTTTTACTATCCTGTTTGTGGCTAACTTTTTTAATCTGGTAATTGGTCTTCTAGGCAGCAATCTTTACAGCCACATTGTTAAGG
>CALKXD010000226.1 GCA_938003855.1 uncultured Granulosicoccaceae bacterium
TCTCCCGGTATTGCTGTGACAGGTAGAGTTGAGTTTCTGCAGTCCGAAATACAGCCGCTGCGTAGAAACGAGCGATCCCTTGATTATGAGCTTGACCTTAACAATAGGTATTTTATGTTTTTACCCGGCCTGACGGGGTTAGGTGTGTTTGAGATTCTAAATCGGTCGCGATCCTGGCGCAGAAGCAGTGGTATCTGATTGCGTCTAATAACAAGAAAGCGAGGGAGTATTGAGCAGATTGACCTGGCTTGTCGCTTTGACAGGAACCCGGGTTGCATTCGGGGGTGTTTGATTTATGGCCGGCTGTGCCAGATGCGGTCCCTGCTGAGCGCTTATCCAGCGTACATGCTGTCAAGACATTCGTTACCGTTGGTAACAGGCGTGTCGGTTGTTCGGCCGTCACTTTAGTGTGCAGACATCCCGCCGCCAGACCCGGGGAAGACGCCATCTGGTATCAGCCGCTGTAGTGGGCGGGCTATGTTGTCCTTGTAAAAGGCGTTTTAGCGCAGGGTGTACGGGATAGGGGCACGTTAAGATAGCGCAGATAGAACTCATAAACATTTAGTATTGCCGCGGCCGGCGAGAATGGCGTCGTGGCGTCCTCTCAGTTACAGCGCTGATTGAACTTATCAGCCGTATCGCTTGTTGCCATGTTTAAGTCTGGTAAGAAGGCAGTCTAATTATCAAGCACTGGTGATGCTGGTGTGTCCTTGGTACTGACCGTTTTGCAAAATTGCAAGGGCTCTATCGCCACCCCGCCCCGGTAGTCTTTACCGGGGATTATAGGCGGACTCCGGCTAGCGCGGCAGTGGTAAGTACTGGCAGTCAATCCCTAATGATGCTGCTGTCCGTCGGAGTCGGGGGCTTCAGCTTCGCCTTCCTGCCATTCGCGCAGTGCTTCATCAACATCGTCTGCCGCTTCCGGCATAGTCTCGACAATCGATGCAGCAATATCTTCGATTTGCTCTGGCACGGCATCGGCCAGATTGCTCATGTGTTGGGTAATTGCTTCCGATGCCACCTCGTCGTATTGGTCGTCCTCTCCGGTGACCGCTTGCACGAGGGCTTCGGTCACCTCTGAAGCGGCGCTGGGCACCGCCTCCGTCATGCTTTGCGCCAGTTCAACGGATTGTTCCGGCATTGCTTCAGTAACGGCGGTGTAGACTTCGGCCAGGTGTTCGCTGGAGTTGTCGTCATCGCGATCCGCAGGTCGCAGGCTGTCCACGTGATCGCTGATGGTTTCAACGTAATTCTCTACAAAGTCCTGCACTACTGAAGGCTCGGCATCTGCATCGCTGAATTGCTCGATGGCTGCTTCGATAATTTCAGAGCCCCTATCCGGAATGGCCTGAGCCATGCCTGCAATAGCTTCGTGCGCATCGCTAGCACCTTCGTCCAACAGCCAGGTAACGATATCGGTGGCGCCTTCGGGCCAGGCCTTGGCGATGGCTTCGGCAATTTCCGTGCGGCGGTCGGGGGCGATCAGACTCATCGCGTGCATAAGCTCTTTGCTGTCTACGCCTTCTATCTGCGCCAGCGCGTAGGAGAGTGGTAGAAGTTCCGGGGGGTTGGCCGCGACGATTTCACCGGCCAGCGTGATTGCTGCTGATGGTTCACTGAGTGCCAGAATTACGGCCAAATCAGCACTGGCGCTTAGTGGCTGTTCGATCTCATTGAATTCTGTACGAGGATCAAGCTCAACCCCGGCGCCACCAAGCGCGCCTTGTACGACGTATGCTTCCTGCTGCTCGATGGGCAGAGCGTCGCGCTGGCCGATGCGATACACAATGTAGCCCAGCAGCACTATCTGCAGAGCACAGAGTAAATAGAACAACGAGTCGGGCCCTGTAAACTTCATCAGGTTGGAACTTGCCAGTGGTCCCAGGATGGCACCCAGCGCATACACCATCACCAGGGGGCCCATCGCAGCACCCATCTCCGATTGTTTTAAGCTGTCGAAGGTTTGCGAAATACTGATTGCATAGAGTGAACCAAATACCCCGGCGCTCACAGCGATAAGAGCCAGCAATGTCCATAGATGGAATCTCAATGCCTGCGGTGCTACCAGACAAGCCAGTAACGAACCCAATACTAAAACGGCGATAATGGTTCGGCGATCATATCGATCAGACAGAAACCCCACTGGATACTGCATCAGGAATGAGCCCAGTATTGCCGCCCCGCTGAGTAAAGTCAGTTCGAAACCGCTGATGCCTTTTGCAGCACCGTAGACAGGCAGCATACCCAGCATAGACCACAGCAACAGTCCGGCGAAAAAACAGCCGACCATGCCCAGCGGTGAGCGTTGAAACACATCCCTCATGCCCATTGATTCTTCTTCTGACACCACGGGTCCGGTGCGTCGACTGAGCGCCATAGGTACTAATGCAAGACTTGCCAGCATACCGCCGACAATGAACATGGTGTTTGATTCCGGCGGTGCCAGGTTGAACATAAACTGCCCGACGAACATCCCGCCGGTAATCACCATCTGATTGGCGGCCAGTAACTGCCCACGGGTATCCTTGGTGGCACTTTCACTAAGCCAGTGGTCGATGACTGCCATAGACACCGAAATAGCAAAGCCATTGAGTAAACGCATCAAGCCCCACAGGATAGGGTCAGCGGATAGTCCGCATGCGAGTATGGAGACGGCAACCAGCGCGGCGGTACAGGCAAACACGCGAATATGGCCTGCTCTTTTCAGCAACCCGTTGGTGTACACCCCGCCCAGCAACATGCCCACCGCATAGAGCGATAACACTAAACCGATGGTGTCGGTCTCGACGCCTTTGATGCTCAGATGCACCGGCAGCAGAACGACCATCAGGCCGTGGCTCAGGGTTAGGATCAGAACGCTGGACAATAGCGCCAGCGGCGGGGTTATAGCGGATTTCACCAGCGTATCTCCTTGTGGTTGCGGTGGCGCAGTATGCTCTTTGGCGACCGTCACTGAGGCATTCAAAAACGACCCAAACAACGCTGCGAACGGCAACTCTCATGCCGGATATTGACATGAGCGGCTTCGGTGGTCGATGTCGGTGGAAAATACTTTGGAATACAACGGGACAGGCGGGTTGGTGAATTGGCTTCGGACGTCGACTGCTCAGGGTCAGTGCTGTTATTTTATGCAGGTTATCCATCTTTGCAGTGCGGGAAAAACTTATGAGCAAGCAACCTAATATTGTGTTCATCATGGCCGACGATCATGCCGCCAGGGCGATTAGTTGTTACGGAGGAGGTATCAATCAGACCCCGCACCTTGACCGGTTGGCAGAAGAGGGTATGCGCTTTGATCATTGTTATGTGACTAACTCTATCTGTACGCCTAGCCGTGCGGCAATTCTGACCGGCACCTATAACCATGTAAACAGTGTCACGACACTGGATACGCCTATTAATAATCGTCAGCCCAATGTGGCAAAGCACCTTCGTACCGGGGGATATCAAACAGCAATCATTGGCAAATGGCACCTGGGTGAAGGCAAAGATCACGCGCCAACCGGTTTTGACTTCTGGTCGGTGCTGCCGGGGCAGGGCGACTATTTTGACCCGACTATGATCGAGATGGGGGAGCAGATCGAAGTACCGGGCTACGCCACCGATGTGATCACCGATAAAAGTCTTGAGTGGCTGGAGCAGCGAGACCCGGCAAAGCCGTTTTTCCTGATGTGTCATCACAAGGCCCCGCACAGGGAATGGGAGCCGCATCCAAAGAACCGCAAGCTCTACCAGGACGACATCAAGGTCCCGGAGACCTTTGACGACGACTACAAAAATCGCGCTAAGGCCGCGGCTGAAGCCAAAATGCGTATTAAAGACGATATGACATACGCAGATCTGGGGCTGGTGCAACCAGAGGGCGGCTCAGAGGTGGGCGCAAGGGCGACGGCCAATAGTGCCCGACGCAAGATTCCCAACCCGGAAGATGTGTCAGGCTTGCGCTTGATCGACAAAGATACCGGGGAGGTGTTCACGTTCAGCAGCAACGAGCAACTGAGTCACTTTAAGTACCAGCGTTATTTAAAACGCTACCTTCGCACTATCGCATCGATTGATGAGAGTGTCGGTCGGGTGCTTGACTACCTGGATGAAAACAATTTAACCAGCAACACCGTTGTCGTTTATACCTCTGATCAAGGCTTTTTTCTCGGAGAGCACGGGTGGTTTGATAAACGTTTTATGTATGAAGAATCTTTTCAGATGCCGTTTTTAATCAGATACCCCGAAGAGATTGATCAGGGAAAGGTATGCAAAAATGTTATTTGCAATGTGGACTTCGCCGCAACGTTTCTCGATTTGGCAGGCTTGACGGTGCCAAACTATATGCAAGGCAACAATTTCCGCCCGCTGTTGAACGGCACCACCCCCGATAACTGGCCCGACGTTGCTTATCATCGCTACTGGATGCACCGTGATCGAGACCACAACGCCTACTCGCATTACGGTATTCGAAATCGGCGTTACAAGCTGATTTACTGGTATAACGAAGGCTATGACCTACCCGGTACCAATCATGGTGGCGAAGATCGCGAATGGGAGTTATTTGATTGCGAAAAAGATCCGCTGGAGCTTTTTAATGTCTATACCGATTCTGGTTATCGTGATGTGGTCATTGAAATGACTGCGCAGCTGGACAAGAAAATGGCAGAGATCGGTGATGAGCCTGAGCACCCGCGTTCGCAGTAGTATCGACCTGCGGTGGTTGGAAAGCCAGCAGTTTTCCTCCGGTCAATCACAGGCAGGCGGGTTCAGCTCAGGTATCTGCTGGCAGCTGTCTGTGGCGATACCCGGTGTCGTCTGGCTTTTTTCCCGGGTGCGCTTGCGCTTGAGGGTATTGAGTCCATGGGCGGGTCTATGTGCAAACTCTATTGGCTTTCAGGACGCGGGTTGATATTTTAAATGTCATGACATATAATTTTTTGCGAGGTCGCGCTGACGCCTGTGCAACGCTGCGGCTGCGTGTGATGACGGTGATCCGGCAGGGTCGTTATAGCCGCAAAGTGATATCGGTCGGGAGAGCCGTGGTGATTTCAGGCTTATGGTTGCTTGTTCTATACCGGATGTTCAGATGGCATCGGGCACAGTGGTGGTAGCGTTTCTGCTGCGGCGTGTTAGCAATGCAGCCGATGGCGTTGGCGGGCATGGTGCTGCGTGCATTTTTGTGCCTCGTCAAAGCGTGAATGTCCGTTGAGGCAGTTCTGGTTTTAATTTTATTTAGTCCCGCCATAATACAGCCAATGTGTCGCTATCCTGATTGAAGGCGGTTACAAGGGTTTGGCGCTCAGCATTGTTGTACGTACTGGTGCAAGTGTATTTTAGGCGGCACCATCCAATACCATTGTGCAGGGCACTGTCGGGTCGTTCTGGCAGTAGCGTGCCACCGGTAACCTGTATAGCCGGAAGTATGAATAAAAATCATTCAATAAAGAGTTTACAAATATTCCTGTGGCTGGCTTTTGCCTCTGTAGCGTTGCCTGTACCGTCTCAAGCGCAGCAGGCGGTCTTCGAGTGCCGCGAGACTGCGTCAGATCCTGACCTTGACGGCTATGGCTGGGAGTGGAATGCACAAGATGGTGGCATGAGCAGTTGTACCGTTACGGCTGATTCCCGCCCTGCACCGCAAATAGTGAATCGCGAAACCGGTGAATCCGTTCAGCTGGTGAGACCTTACTGGAATGCGAATCGGGATATTGCCGGGCGTGACATCGAGTGTGTGGGACACTACTTTGACGAAACTGTGGGACGTTACGAGCCTGTTGCGCAATACACCAGTAATCTGCATCACCAGCCGCTTCCGCACGCGCCACCCTATATGGCCTCGGTTGAATTTGATAATTATCCTTACCATGTGTGGCCGGATCAGACGATCGAAAAAATATGGACTGTCATTGATGGTCAGTACATTGGACCGATGACCGGCGCCTGGGTAGAGCTCCTCGAGGCAACATCGACCCGCCAGGCGGGTATTCGTGTCTGGGCCACTGACCCCGCCTACCGGGACTGTTACGATGTGTCCGGTGCGTCATTGGCGCCCACCGGCTATATCGGAGAGGTGTTGCCGTCGGCACCCGTTGAGAATCAATCACTAATTGTGCAAGGGCCGCCGGCGCCGGTTTATTCAGAACCGCCTGTCAACCTGGTAACCGCTGAACCCGTGCAGTTATCTGACGTGTACTGGGATATCTATGCAAACTTCTGGCAGCGGCAGATCAGTTGTTTGGGTTTCGAATGGGACGGTAACAAATACCTTGCTCATCTCCATACCCGGTTACTTCTGCGCTTCTATGCCGTATCTACAGGAGAACAGAGTGGATTTGTCGGGTTCAACAAAGGCTTGGGTGACAGTGCCGGAAACAGCGGATGGACAGTCGTTGACGGCAGGCTCGAGTCAGATCTGACGCTGTTCGACCGTATGGAAATTGTCGCGGATGGCGAAGGGTCGGTCAGGTCGTGGTTGAATTCAGAATCCTACGTGCAGTGTTATGACGATGGTGCCGTGGTAGGGCCCTATGTGAATAGTCTCGACAAGCGTGGCCTGGTTCCGTACACCTCTGCGAATGTACCCACAGAGTCCGGCACAGACGATACCGCTACCGATAACACTACCGATAATACTGGCAACGACAGCACCGGTAACGATGGTGTGAATGATCCCACCGGCGGTAACCCGGACGGCGTTGGTGCGGCCCCGGCGGCCAGTGGCGGCGGTGCCGGCACCATGAGTCTGCCTTTTTCTCTGGCGCTGTTATTCGTCGCAATGATCCCCGCTGCTAGACGATTCTGCAGTGCATAGGCAGGCATTGACCAACACTGATTGAAGATCGGTGAGTTCGCTTGCAGATCGATTTTTTAGTTTTTATGGCTCAGGCCCGTGCGACATTGGTAGTGGCTGCTTCTGTGCCTGTGTTGTTGTCCCGTTGTGATGCGGTGCGCCTCCGGTAGCGTTGATCGGCAGTGGTCGATGAAAAGACAGGCCGACAAAGCAACAGTAACCCGGTGTATTGCCGGTTTATTGGAAGTGAAATGTCGTCAGTCATGTCAGTTCCCGGAACACAGAGTCCAGGCAAAGCCGCCCCCGCCGTTGCTGGTATTCGTTAATCGCCCGCCATCTCTGCCGGGTCTTGCCAGCCCCTATGGATGTCGTGCTACACTGAGTTCACCTTGGCCGATACGGCTGCGGTATTCGATAACAGGCGCAAATCTCAGTGAATCATTGTCCTTCAGAAAACCCGGTAACTGCGAACGCTTCGGCGTGCGGGGTTTCTGTGCGTTCTGCCTGGCAGGGTTTCTTTTATTTTACGTATTGGCCAACCGCCTGATCGGCTTTGCCCGACGGCGTTCACCACTCACCGCCATCGGATAACCTGCAAAAAAAACTCTGAACTCCGCTGGCAAAACCCAGGAGTTCAGTATGACAGCATCCACCGATTCACTCTCCCCCGTTGCAGGCAGTTGCAATAGTGTGCCTGTGCATTCTATTGAATTACCGACACCCGCCAGTTGTCGTGCAAGCCAGCCTTTGTCCGATAGTGATGTAGCGCGTGTCATCACTCAGCGTGAAGCGATTGGTTCAATTCTGCGGGGGCAGGACAAGCGATTGATCGTGATAGTCGGGCCTTGCTCGGTCCACAGTGTTGAACAGGCGCTGGAGTATGCTGATCAGCTTGCTGCGGCTCGCCCACGCTTCGAGGATGCGCTGCTGTTGGCAATGCGGGTATATATAGAGAAACCACGCACAACGGTTGGTTGGCGCGGACTGGCACTTGATCCGGCGCTGGACTCGAGCATGGGGCCGGATACCGGACTGCTGGAAAGCCGGCGCGTCATGAAAGGTGTGATCGAGCGCGGTCTGCCGGTGGCAACCGAGAGCCTGGATCCTTTTGTTGTGCCTTATGTTGAAGATATGCTGGCGTTTTCCTCACTGGGTGCGCGTACCAGTGAATCGCAATCTCACCGTCAGATGGCGGCGGCGATGGCTTGCCCGATAGGGATCAAAAATGCCACATCCGGTAGTTTGGCAGTGGCGGCTGATGCGGCAGTGGCTGTGCGTGCAAGTCAATCGGTGTTTAAGGTGACGCCGGACGGTCGTGTTTGTTACGAAGTCGTCGCCGGTAATCGCAATACCGCGATAGTACTCAGAGGGGGCGAAAAAGGTCCCAACTATAGTATCGAGCATCAGGCCCGCGCACGCCAGTTGTTGCAGGCACGCGATGTTGATGCCGGACTGATAGTCGATTGCAGCCACGGCAATAGTGAAAAAAATGCCCAACGTCAGGCAGAGGTGGTGAACTACATCAGTCAGCAGCTGCGTGCCGGCGACAGTGCACCGGCAGGCGTCATGATTGAGAGTCATTTGTACGGTGGCAAGCAACCGCCGGAACCGGTCGAAACGCTGCAATACGGCGTGTCAGTCACTGATGAGTGTCTGGGCTTTTCCGACACACTGCACTGTCTGGAAGCGCTGGCAGGCGCCGTGCGTGCCCGGCATCATCATCAGCCTGAGGCAATAGCGACAATCTGGAATTGAAGCTTGCTGTTGCCGGCGCTGACTGGAGCTCTGCCGGCTTACCATCGCAATGGGTGTCTGTAATCGGGTGGCTTGCGGCTGTGGTGGAGGTAGCAGTAAAGTATCCGTTGCTACGAGCCAACCTGATCGAAGGCTGTTTTAGTTCGCGGTAAGCGACTGCAGTCCGTGCGCTTTAGCCCGGTGGCCACCGGCCTTGTAATACAGCCGGGACGGTGGCGATTTGTTGCGAAGTGAGGGCTTAGCTATAAGATCGGACTGCGTAATCGCAGCCACGTTTAAGTGTGTGCTGCGACCAGGGCGCTGTTAATCATACGGCGGTGAATCCACCGTCGATCGGTAGAGAAACGCCGGAAATCATCGCAGCCCCATCAGACAGCAGAAAAACAATAGGAGCGGCGATTTCGTCCTCAGTTGCCCAGCGGTGTAGTGGCATAGTGTCTAGAAACGGTCCCTGAACTTCCGGGCGCCCCCAGTACCAGGCAGACATCGGTGTCATGACTACGGTGGGGTTAACCGAATTTACACGAATGCCGTGTTCACCGAGTTCCAGTGCAGAGACGCGGGTTATGTTGTCGAGTGCAGCCTTGGAGGACCCATACGAAATGTGCCCCCGCAGGCCAACAAGAGAAGCCTGGCTCGACACATTCACGATTGCACCGCCTGCACCCAGACGGATCATCGACTGGCTGGCGTATTTAGTCACTAACAGTGCTCCGCGTGCGTTGATCGCCATGACCTTGTCAAACACAGAAATATCGGTGTCCATTGGTGTCGCTATTTCACCACCGAAACCCCCGCAATTGACGACACCGTATAAATCCAGCCCTCCCAGTGCAGCGGAAACCTCGTCTTCACTTTCCAGATCAAAGGCGAGAGTCCTGCAACCCGTTTCTGTCGCAAGCGCTGTGAGTGCCTCTTTGTTGCGGCCGTTTGCGATGACCTCTGCGCCTTCGGCGATTAGCTGGCGCACCGTTGCTCCGCCGATTCCACCACTGGCACCGGTAACCAGAATCGGGCCCTTGTCTAAACCATTCATTGTTTTTCCTCCTGTCTGTGATGATTGTCAGGTGTTTGCCGGCGTTGTGCGAGGGAAATATTGCAGCAACGCTGTATTTTGTATCCGGGAACAGACAGCCGGTATGCACACTGCCGACCAGCGAGGCTGGTGCAGATCTCTAACGGTTGCCTCTATAATGTGTCTATCTGTAGTCGTTGGATGACGTCGCAGGCTGGATCGGGTTTCCGCAAAACCGGTTAGTGATCTCTTGTTGCCCTGTAACTAAACAGCGCAGTCATTTTCGGCGAGGCTGATTGGCGGCGGAAATGTCTACGTTAAACCCCGGCGTCCGCCGCATGCGATTGTCGATCCAAAGGGTATTGACAAAATTTAACGCCTAAGATCTCTCTCAGCCGCGAACACTGGTATTCTTCGGAGGTCAGAACAGGGCGTAGACACGGCCCTTTTGTGATCTCCTGATTATCCTCGATCTGGCCTGCTCAATCTCGAAATGGTCCTTGCAAGGTTAAAACAATGACAAATTCACTTGCAATGGTTGTCGGGTTCATTTAATTTGTCATGACATTAAGCGGCGTCGGTAAAGTGTCTCTGGCACTTGCCCGCGCGCCCCGAGTATTTCTGAACCCGGACTTCAGCCGGGACCTGTAACGATTGGAGTCGTACTTTGAATATACGGTTAATAACGCCAGTGCTCTTTGCCATTGTGCTGGCTGCCTGCGGCAGTGATTCAACAACTGATACTGAAACCGGTACCCCGACTGATGGTGTCACTGATACAGGTGATGGAACCGATGGTACGGACGGAACCGATGGTACGGACGGAACCGATGGTACAGATGGAACCGATGGAACCGATGGAACCGATGGAACCGATGGAACCGATGGAACCGATGGAACCGATGGAACCGATGGAACCGATGGAACCGATGGTACAGATGGAACCGATGGAACCGATGGTACAGATGGAACCGACGGTACTGACGCTGCTG
>CALKXD010000227.1 GCA_938003855.1 uncultured Granulosicoccaceae bacterium
CACCAGAGCAAAGCCCGACCACCATTGACGAACCGCATCAGCACACGGGACGACAATCGCCTGCGGGTTCACCCCCTCCTGCTGCCACAGAGTCAGATCAGCAAGCACAGCAAGGTGAAAACCCGCAAACAGCACCACCAGCAGATCCGCTATCAGCCGCTGAAGCGCCACCGGAATCTTCACAGCAAGCGTCAGACTATACCGATACAGCGCGACACCATGCGCCACCACCTCTCACCGCTCAAGAGCGAGCCCAACTCAATACGCAATGGCAGCAGCGGCTGGCCGGTGCCGCACAGCAAGCATCACAAGCCGGCAAATTAAATGGCAGCGTAGCGCGTATGATCAACCAACTGCTGCGATCATCGGTGCCGTGGCGAACCGTACTGGCGCGATACATGAGCGGATCATCGCGGGTGGATTACAACCTCAGCCGCCCGTCACAGCGTCGCGGCGGCGATGCGATCCTGCCAAGTTTGCACGCTCGACAGGCAAACGTCGTTGTGGCACTGGACACCAGCGGATCAATCGAGCAAGACGAACTAGACACATTCATTGCAGAGGTTAACGCCATTAAGAGCCTGGTGAACACCCGCATCACATTACTGGCTTGTGACGCGCAACTCGATCAGGACAGCCCGTGGATTTACGAGTCATGGGAGCAACTAACTTTTCCTAAAACACTGCAGGGCGGTGGCGGCACCGACTTTTCACCGGTATTCGACTGGCTTCAGTCGCATAATTTCCAGCCCGACCTTGTCATCTACTTTACCGATGCGCAAGGCCGCTTTCCCAAACAGCGTCCGGCAGTGGAGACACTCTGGCTGGTCAAGGGCTCCGCCACGGTTCCCTGGGGACAGCGCATACAGCTAAACTAACGCGCTGGCGGTACTGAAAAAGGTTAAGAAATGCAGAACCAAAAAACAATCTACCTGCTGTTGTGCGTTGTGGGAACCGTGCTGCCAATGTCGCTGTTTGTACCGTGGCTGATTGATCATGGCATTAACCTTCCTGTTTTTTTTCAAGAGCTGTTTGCAACAAGCATTGGCGGTTTTTTCGGCCTTGACGTTATCGTGTCAGCCGTTGCATTGATATTCTTTGTTGTCTTCGAAGGCACCCGCATCGGGATGAAAAAACAATGGATACCTATAGTGGCCACACTAACCATCGGTGTCTCCCTGGGTTTACCGCTATTTCTTTTTATGCGGCAAATTCACATCGAGAAAAACCACCAGCCCCTACACGCTGACTAACCCGCCAATTCACCAGACAACACACATCCATACGCGCCCGCAGCCACTCGCACTGGTAACAGAGACGCTGAATAATGCGGCGTATACTGGGTGCACATTACTCGACTGTGCGCATAACGAATAATGCCACCAGGCAAGCCGTCGCTTGCAACAACAACCGGGTCAAAGATGGTAAAAACGTTTTCACAAAAACTGGGGCCGCCGTTTTCCGGACAGATACAGGTCGCCGAATCAGACACCTATCGTGCGCTGACGCTTGATGGCCGGGTCTGGGAGGTTCAGTACGTCAATCGCAGTCATGTGCGTGTCGCGACACTGACGACCAGTGAAATAAAAACCCGCACCTGCAATTCAGAACTGCTGGTAGAAGGCATCGCCGACCCGAAGCTACTGGAACTACTCGATTTCCTTGCCGAAGTCACCCTGCCCTTTGCCGCCATCGATTACTTTGAGTACTGGCTGCTGGACCACAAAAACAAACAACCACTGGCATTGATATACTCCTGCTCCAACGAAGCGCAGATGACCAAATTCCCTTCACGCGCTGACTGGACGGCACTGCCGGACTCGGTAATGCCGGTGACCAAAACCGACAACGAAAAAACCACAAACGCCCCACCGGTAAATTATCGGCTGGAACTTCTTGTTGCAGAGCGCGCAGGCATCAACAGAAAGGCCGCCTGGTTTGACCGCCGCACACAATCCGACATCAGCTTCCCGCCGCTGCTGATTGAAGAACACTGGCCAGAGGCCGGGCAACACGCCCTGTGTCAACGATACATTAATCGTCAAGCACCACGGTTATTGATGTTATCGCACCTGACACGCGCAGACCGCCAACGACTGGAAGCCTGTTGCCAGCCATACGCCACTGAGGTAACACGCTTCTGTGGTTTGTATCCGGAAATTGTCGACGCTGATTTAATTCGTGCATTACGTGTTGAAGCACGGCTTCGTGAAGTTGCCGGTGGCGATACAAAGCCCGCAACACCGGGTCGCCGTGACACAGCGTTGCGTATATAAAACAGCACTACTGGTGCGACAGTCGCAGCAGAGAGACCGCAGCGCTGATCGCAGTGGATCTGCAGACTGGTGACAGAACAGCGCAGGCAGCTAACGACCAAACTGACATCAACGGTATTTTGCGACATCGCGTCAGTCATGTGGTAGAAGCAGTTTCTTTTCATTACCTAAAAAGACGAATGGCACGCTGTAGATCCAGCAATACTGCCTGACCCGGACTATCTGCACACGCTGTGCGACGGGGAAAGTTATATTCGCTTGGGAAGCCAGGCCGATGATATCTGGATTGTGGTATTTGAACGAGACACCGGGCCGCTTCAGTGTTATTGCTAATGAAGACCCGCTCGCAATGCTGTGTTTTTATTCCCGGACCGTAGCGACTGCGACAACCTTCCGTTCTCGCCCGTCAAATAGACTACCCGAACACTGAAGACGGCGCGGCGCTACTAAAAAAACGTTCACCGTTGACCCACGCCCACAAAATCGAACGACCACTACTGATAGCACGAGGCGCGAATGATCAGAGGGTGAAGCGCGCGGGGTCCGATCAATTAGTCGCTGCGATGCGCGCAAACGACATACCGGTAACCTACGTGATGTTCCCCGCCGAGGGGCCACGGCATTGAGCGACATGCCAATCGGCTGGCTTTCTCAGCCATACAGGAAGTTTTTTTAGCACGCCACCCGGGCAATGATCGCTATGAACCGATACCAGATAATTTTGGAGATTCAAGTATGCAGATTCTGGAAGTAACGACACTGGAACCTGGGTAAGGTCAACTCTAACTCAGTGTCGTTAGCCATCCAACCCGGCCTTTCCAATTTGATTGCCTCTGGTGGATAATAGACAAACCACTGATTAACTGCAGACCCAGCGACCGTCAACCCTTATTTCCTCTTCAATCTCACCATAAATCGAGTTCTCCAGAGATAGGCGCCCGGAATATAGAATATCCGCCTGCACCCTACCCCCGCTATCAACGATGAATGTCACGCCGCCTAAGTTGAATGAATTGTCCATTGTCAGGTTGTCCGCCGAAGCAACATCGTACTGCATGTTATCCAGTACTATGCCATCGGAAAAACCGCTCGAATTAAACGTTACAGAAATCTGGCTTCCCTGCATTAGTCCATTACCACTAAGTGAAACCACTCCACGACGGTGCCGATGATTCTTGCTATTTAACGCCCCGACAAATGATCTATTCCTCTGTGCAGTTACGTTTGAATCGGTATCCATTGAAATCCAGGTACCGGCCGAAGGGCTGGCAACTACAGAACCGAAACTAAGCGGCTCGGATTCAACCAGATTTAGATAACACCCACTCTGAGCCGCCCCCATCTCGAGTTCCGGTGAAACTATATTTCGATCTACATAAGGTATAAATGCAAGGATACAAATAGTAATTACAAGCAC
>CALKXD010000228.1 GCA_938003855.1 uncultured Granulosicoccaceae bacterium
CATGAAAACCCGCAGCGTCAGCAAGGCCGAACAACACGCCCACAACCACCATGGCAACCCGCAGCGTCAGCAAGGCCGAACAACACACCAACAACCACCATGGAAACCCGCAGCGTCAGCAAGGCCAAACAACACACCAACAACCACCACGAAAACCCGCAGCGTCAGCAAGGCTGAACACCCCACCCACACCACCACGAAAACCCGCAGCGTCAGCAAGGCTAACCCCCCGGGAAAAGCCCCCACTCACCGATTCTTCTTGCGCGCCTTCTTTGCCGCCTTACGCTTTTTCTTTTTATCACTCGCATCAACAGGCTTCCCTGCCGCACCTCGCGATGACTCCATCGGCGCCATACCGGATTGATCAATCGACAGCCCCGGTGGCAATAAATCCTCACCGAAACCCGGCGGTAAAAACCCACTGGCAAGTGCGGCCTTGCCCGGGCCAAACCCACTGCTGTCCCCCAACGCCGCTTTCATCCGGCTAATCGCATTACCGCCAAGCACCTTCAAACAATGGTCTGCCTGTGGCAGCGCATACTGCCGCTTTAAAAACCGGTAGAACAAGCGGTACTCTTCAATGATCCGCTTTGCCTCATCGGGTTGCACCATTACCTTGCGCGGCACAATCTCAAAGACCACCTCTTCCAGGGCACCCGCCTGCAGCGTCGCTATAGTCGCGCTCTGATACGAAAAGGCAAAATGCAGCAGCGGGGTAACCATCGACGATCCATTAGCGCATTTTTTTCCTTCAGGTGACTCAAAAAACAACGCCTGCAACGTGTCGCACAGGTCATTGTGAATGCCGAAATCCGGGTCATCAGCCGAGTGTGCGAGCTGCGCCAATTCGATCATGGTGGTATCCGACGGATCCTTCGAGGCATAGCCTTTCTCGAACGGATACGGCGCAGCAATCTCGACAGTTACCTGATCCCCCATGCTATCGACGGTAAGTTTCCGCTGAAAAGCGCCTTCACCATTCCAGGCCTTGATCAGTTTTGCCTGGCTCTTCAGTACCGTCGGCAGTGCACGCGCCAGCGCGTCGAACAGCGCCACATCTGCCGCGACTATCGGCCGCAGGATATTGCCGCGATCCGGCGCAAACAGAACAGGGTAACCCGCTGTGTCTGCCACCTGCCAGCCATGCTCGGCAATCTCCTTGCGCACAGCGGTGTGTACATCAGCCCCTTCATCAAAGCTTAACGCGATGTGTGGCGGAACATCGCACGCCTCGCCCCGGTTCATGCGGTCACCGGCAATGCGAAACTGATCAAAATGATGAAGATCAGAATACAACACGATAGCGAAACTCTCACCCAGCTGACCTATCACAGACAGCACGGCATCGTGTATGCCGAGCGATTCAATAGTCACACACAACAACGTGGCATCATGCGGAACCTGCTGCCATGGCGCACTGCGATACAGCGCTGCCGCCGCATCAAAAAAAGAAGCTATCCGGTCAGGACTCAATCCCGTCGACAGATAGGTATCGGCGGCGTCACCGGGCGGCATCATGTGTTCCATGTTTTCAATCACATCAGAGAGCATCGGCGTATCACCATACTCAACGTGGATACCGGGTTCCCTCTCTGCAAGAAAGTCCACCAGATCCCGATCATTGACCGTAATGTACTTCGGCCGTCGCGGCTCGCCCGTCATCGGTGAATGCATCGCCTGCCGTAATGTCTTTAGTCCTATATGCCTGAAGTCACTCTGAGGCGGACAAAGATCGGAGGCGACCACAAAACCCTCGGCATCAACCCACAACATTATGAACGGCCGATACGGTTGCCCTTCTTCGGTAACGTAGGCTGGCATTTCAACCGCACCGCCGTACCAGCGGCCTTTGCCTGCAGACTGCGCAACCGCCGCGCCCGGCAGTACACTGACATTGGTATTCTGGTACGGCCCGCCCGGCTCGAATAAATCACCGGTCACCGGATTATCAACCTGGCACAACTCAGGGGCGACATTCCAGCGCTGCCCCTCATCGGTGACCAGACTGAGTGTCTTTTTGTTCAAGCGCAAAACGGTCGCATCGACACGACCAAACTTTTTATCGTGAAAAAATACCGCATCGCCCACCTCAAATCCGGCCATGCTTTGTATTTTCTTTTCCGCGCGTATAAACTTGATGCGCTCGGCAATCATTCGGTTGAGGGTTAGCAGGTCGTCTTCGTCGAGGTGGCTGATCAAATTTTTAAAGCCCTGCAGATCAAGCTGGCTGTCGTTGTCGTCCAAATCGGTCTCCCAATGCGAGCTCTAATCTTACAGAATTAGCAGGTGCCGGTCTGCACCGACCGCTAATAATCTGGCACTGCACAGCCAGGCCGCCGCAACCGGCTGCCTCCGGCAGATACCCGGGCGCTCTAGGTGACCGGCGTTATCAGCGGCTTTCCAGCAAAAAATGCACTGAGGTTGTCGCGCTGCAGCGCACCCATTTTCTTGCGGGTCTCAATGGTGCCCGAGGAATGATGCGGTTGCAGCAGCACGTTATCCAGTTGCATAAACCGCGAATCGATATTGGGCTCATTGTTATAGACATCCAGCGCCGCCCCGCGAATCTGCTTGCTTTGCAGTGCAGTGATCAACGCTTCTTCATCCATTGTTGATCCGCGGGCAATGTTGATCAACAAGCCATCAGCCCCGACAGCAGCAATAACCTCTGACGATATAATTTCCAGCGTATCCGGCCCACCCGACACCGCCACAATAAATATATCCGAGGTCGCTGCCAGTGACACCAGACTATCGTGGTAGGTCCAGCCAGGCGTGTCCTTCTGTGAACGCGCATAATAGTGAATGTCAGTTTCAAACCCCTGCAGGCGGTTACCTATAGCGCGCCCTATTCTGCCAAGCCCCGCAATACCGACCGACGCACCGGACAGAGTGCGCTGCAGTGGATACGCCCCGGCGCTGCCCCACTGCCCGGAGGTCACCCAGTCAGAAGCACCGCCAATGCCCCGATTCAGCGACAGAACCATACCGACCGCAAGATCTGCAACATCATTGGTCAGCACATCGGGCGTATTAGTTACCTGAATTCCCCGTGATACGGCATGCGCTACATCGATGGTGTCATAGCCGACCCCGTAGTTGGCCACCAACGCTAAATTCGGGAAGGCATCCATGATCTCTGCACCAAGATGAGAATGCCCTTTAAACGCAAACGCACAGACCTGCTCACGTACTTCGTCGGGTAACTCTGCCGCATTACCACTTGCGGGAAACTGATGCACGGTGAACAGTTCATTCATGGGCACACTGTCCCAGTCATTGAAGGATTCAAAAGCTAATATATGCGGTTTCACTGGAATTTTGCGTCCGGTAGTCTGTTGCTTGATAGTGAGCGCGGCTGGAATAAAGCGAACAACACACCCTCACGTCTTGTGGCGACAGTTTAATGGAAAAACACAAACAGGGTGTTGCAAACCACCGTCTGCGGGCTGGTTTTTCCGTTGCCGGGCGCCACAGCGTAAAAGCACACCACGGCGCAACCACAGTTGACGTTTAACGTAACCCGGCAAACACCACTGTTGCTCTGCTCAACGACTAGTAGGTTATCAGCGCCATCAAACGTGTAGAGACACTACCGCCACTGCGCACAAACCCGCGCTATCAGCTCAACCACTTGCGGAAGCTTCGTATTCTCCGAGTGATGCACAGCACGCCTCAGAAAAGACGGCACCAACGCGTTGTATTCATCGATACTGACCGGCTTGTACTCGGCCAGTGCGCTGATCATATCCGGTCTCAGCAACTGGTGCTCGCGCAGAATCTCAGTGCCAGCCCCCGCCTCACAAGCCAGGGCGCTCAGTTCTAGTGCAAGCTTCTCATCCAGTGTTATTACGTCAGGCACAATATCGGCGGGTTCATCAGGCGCCACCTGCTCAGGCGGCACAGCTGACCGGGCAGCCTCAACCACGGCAACATGCTGTGCATCGGCCGTGTCCTCATCGGCTATCGCCGCAGGGGTTTCCGGTCTGCGATCCTGTGTTCCACGCAGCCGCTCAATCGCCCGCGCAATGCGATCAATTTCCCGATCCGGATCTTTAAAATAATCGGTTGACCAGATTCTGCGAATTTCCCAACCCAGACCAATAAGTACAGACTCGCGCAGCCTGTCTCTGTCGCGTGCGCTTCTGGCCGAATGATAAGTCGCGCCATCGCACTCGATACCCACAATAAACTTACCGGGGGAATCGGGATCCACCACTGCCAGATCTATAAAAAATCCGGCCACACCGATCTGCGGCTCGCAAATATAGCCGCGCCGCTCAAGCCGATCAATCACATCTATTTCAAAGTCGCTGTCCGGTGCTTTTCCCGTATGCCGCGTCTTGTGCAGAGTATCGGTCTCAAGATAGGCCAGCAGGTCCCGCAGTGCGTACACCCCGCGGCTGCTGGTCGGTGACACGACGATATCCGACGATGACATAGAACGGTAGATCAACATGCGCTTGCGGGACCGGGTCAGCAGTACATTCAATCGACGCCAGCCATCGGCAGAATTGATCGGACCAAACCGCTGCATCACCCTGGCACCCTGCTCGGCCGGACCGTAAGTCATGGAAATCACAATCACATCACGCTCATCACCCTGTACGTTTTCAAGGTTTTTAACGAACAGCGGCTCGTTGCTCTGCTGGCTCTTTTCAATGGCCTCAAGCAGCAGCGGATCTTCGCGGCTGAGAGATTCTATAGTGGCATCGATTAACTCGCGCTGGCTGGTGTTCATGGCGACCACCCCGATGCTGTCCGCCGGATACTCACGGTAGTGTGTTCTTACCATCCCGGCTATCTGCCGCGCTTCAGCCGCGTTGGTTCTATTCTCAAAGGTGCCGTCCACCTTAAACGATCTGATCCCGAGCTCCCCGGCCTTGCGTGACGGCGAGGGGAACACCACCAGATTGTCGTCATAGAAATGATAGTTTGAAAAAGCGATCAGCTTCTCGTGCCGCGAACGATAATGCCACCGGAGTCTTCTTGTGTTGAACATCGGCACCGTCGCGTCAAGGATGCTCTCCTGCTCACTGACGACCGTAGATTCTTCGTCTTCATCGTCGATATTGCGATTAAAGAAATTGGTCGGCGGCAATTGCTTGGGATCACCCACAACGACTAACTGTCTGCCCCTGGCAATCACCCCCAGCGCGTCTTCCGGCTTTATCTGCGACGCTTCATCCATAACGATCAGATCAAACTCCAGCTGCCCGGGTTGCAGATACTGCGCTGCCGACAACGGCCCCATCATAAAGCACGGCTTAAGCTGAACCAGCGCCTGCGAGGCACGCGCCACCAGTTGACGAATCGGTATGTGGCGTCTCTTTTTGCGGGTTTCGTGTTTAAGCAGTTTAAGCTCGGTCAGCTCACTGACGTAGGCCCCGGACTCTCCCTCATCAACAGGGTTTAGATCAATCCTGGCTGCAAGCCGGATTCGCTGCAACTCCAGTAATCGTTTATCACACTCGCGAAACTGTTCCTGCAAAGCACGGTGCGCACTGCCCGAGAAAGTAGCCAGCGCGGGCTTTTCTGACAATACCTCACGCGCCAGATCATCGTGAATCTTGCCCTGCCAGGCTTCAACAAAATCTTCAGCCTTGATAAATCCGGGCTCCGCCTGTGCCACCAGCGCACCCAGCCCCTGTTCGCGCATTGCCTTGGTAATACGGAGATAATCCAGCCACCCGGCAAGCAATCCCTGCTGCGTGATAGCCGCGTAGTTACGCGACTCAAGCGCCGAAAATGTGGTGCCACTGGTTTGCTGCCATTGCTGAATTTCTATATCGCCCAGCTGCCGGAATTGCTCAAACGCCTGTTGCTCAAGCTGAATAGCCTGCTCTATCGGATCACAGTAACTGTTCAGCTGAGACACAGCCTGTTCAGTGGGGTTCAGCGCAATATACTTTGCCACCGCGACGTTGCTGACGGTGGCCGCCAGATGATCGGAGAACGCCAGGGTTGAACTCATTTGGACATAGCGTCCATCGTTAACCCGGGTATTTTCTATATCAATGGTGAACACATCGGCCAGCATACTGTGGCTTGCAATCAGCGTATCCCAACGTTGTTTTTCAGCATGATAAATATCAATAGCGTCAAGCTGGCTGCTGATATCACCAATCGATAGTTCTTCAGTTGCAAAAAAATCAGCCACCGGCTGCGCTGATTTTGCAAGCTGCACACGCAACACCGGCAACGCGCCGCTGTCACCCACCAGCGCTGTCCGGCCTAAGTGCACCGGGTCATGGCTACGCAGCGAATTTCTAACCGACAACAGATCACTTTCAAGCTGGTCCAGCGCATCTGCGGTACCGCGACTCAATAACTGCCGCAGATTGGATTCGGTAGCACTGCTCATTTGCGTTAATGCGTCGATCCATTGACCGCTGTCACTGTGTGACTGCCAGATAGCCTGCAGATTTTCATGCCACCGCGTCAGCTCTACCAGTGTGTTTATATCGGTATTCAGACCACGGTAGTCTTCACCCAGTACAGACTGATAGGTGCGGTTGTTTTCAAGGTCGTGGTGCAGAGTCGAGAACCGGATACCCTCCGGTAGCGCCGCCACAATCTGATCGACACCTACCGCGTCATTGGCGGCAAGCTTCTTCAATATTTTGCGAGTATTTCGCCACTCACTGCTCAGCCAGCGAAAGCTGCCCCCGGCGTTATAGCCGGTCAGCAACGACTGCAGTTTTTCTACATCGCCAAGTCGCCGCGTATTCAACACACGGCCTATCCGCTTATGCAGCGACCGGGCTTCGTGTAAATCCCTGTCCAGACCGGCCACTATTGATTGAAACGACTCGTGGTTTCTGTAGCGTTGTCTTGCAGTGGTTAATCCCGGATCAAGTGATTCCACCGACGACAGAAAACGCGAGCAGATTTTTACCGCGTTTTCAGTGCCGTCGTACAGCTGTGTCTGCAGACGGCTGGACAATCCGGTCACCGCCCCCGACACCGCGTGATTTATATCAGCAAGCTGAGTTTCCATAGCGGCGATAACATCCGTTATCCGCAGCACTTCGGAGAGTCGCAGGTCATCCTTTATCCGCGACGCTAAAGTATCACCGGCCGCTTTAACTTCAGCATTGAGCGCATTTCCGCTGGCAAGGTGCCGGGTTACCACCGGTAATAGTGTACGCCGTTGCGCAGACAGGTTATCCAGCAATGCAAACTCGGACTGACACCTGGATAGCACCGATTGATCCGTCAGGCGGCCAAGGGCTTCGTGGTTAATCTCCTGCCCCGGTATTTTTACGTGGCGCAGTTGTTCCGGCAGTTGACCTAGCTCGTCAAGCGAGCTGGCAACTTCGGTTGGTGTGCTGCCAATATGCCTGGCAATTTTTGCCGTCACACCGGTGGCCTGATCAATCTGGTTCTGCCAGTGTTGCAAGCGGTCTATCAGAGCGCCGGCATCATGAGCGTACAGTGTGTCATTGTGCAGGCCATACCACGGGTGGTCGGCAATGGTCGCAGACTGACCGACAGGCAGACTGGCGGCAGCCTCGTCAAGTGTGCTGTTGAACACATGGGTAAAGTGCTGAATTTCCGCAAGCTGTGCATCTCTGGTCTCGGGCCGGTAGGCCACCGCATCACCCGCCAACGCGTCATCCGCCATCGATGCCTCGGCCTGCAACAGCGGAGCACTGGCCTGCCGATACCGCGCCGCAGCGGTGAAAATCTTAAAGACCGTCAGCCCGGTGTCTTTCCATTCACTGTTTATTAACTCCACATAGCCGGTTAACTCACCGCGAAGCCGTTCATACTTCGCAATCTCTTCATCAATCACTGCTGCATCGGGGTAACTGCCGCGCTTTTTCAAACGCTCATCAATAGACTCCAGCAGCTGGCGTTTCTGGGTTTTATGGCTGTGCAGCTCCAATACAAAGTCACCCAGACCCGCGCCATCCAGCCGACGCTTCACCACCTCCAGCGCGGCGAGTTTCTCAGCGACAAACAATACCCGCTTGCCATTGGCGATAGAGGCGGCAATCAAGTTTGAAATCGACTGCGACTTACCGGTGCCCGGCGGCCCTTCTATCACCAGGCTTTTGCCATCCATCACTTCCACTATAGCGCTGTGCTGAGAACTGTCAGCATCAAACACCAATGGATAGCGATCATGCACATCATCCAGTTTATCTATCTGGTACTCTTCACGCGGCGCACCCGCACCACCACCCGACTGCGATTTGCCACCCAGAAACTGCGCTATCACCGGGTGGCCGATCAACGGCCTGGCATCCGGCCAGCGCTCCGGATCAAGGTCCAGATACATCAGCAGTTTGGTGAAATCAAAAAAGCCCAGCGTGGCGTGACGTAGCACTTTCCAGCGCGGGTACATCACCCGGAACATGGATTCGGTTTCCCGCAGATAAGCCTCCACACTGAACTCATCGCCCGGTGGCAGTTCCGGTAACGCCAGAGAAAAATCGATCTTCAGCTTCTCACGCAATGACAGATTGGGGGTTATGTCCTCACCGCTGTAAGAGATCAGGTACTCAAAGGTTTTCGAGTTCGGGTTGAGCTTGTCTTTACTGATATTGACCGGCAACAGAAACAGCGGTGCCACCCGCCCTTTGTCGGCATCGTCCGAGTCAAACCACTCCAGAAACCCGAACGCCAGGTACAGAATATTGGTACCCATTTCCTGCAACGCCAGGTCAGTCTTACGCTGCAGATTGCGCAACGAGGCTTCAAGTTCTTCGGGAAACAACAACGTTTGAATGGTGGTGTCTTTATAACGTGCCGGTATTACCTCCGGCGATACCCCCTCCGCCGTACTCACACTATCATTGATCAAAGCACTCTCAGGCAGATCGAAGTGTACCGTCATCCCCAGCGCTTCAGCCCACTCCTCAGCATTGGGTTTATTGCGAACCTGAGTTTCCTGACGGGTGTCATCATCCACCTCTATGTAGCCATGCTGAATCAGCAACTCATGCGTCGGCAACGGCACCGACGCAAACCGGAGCTCGCGACCATCAAGCAGCAGTTCAAGCAACTGATCCGGCAGCTCATCGGTAATACGCAGACAGGAGCGTTTGGTATGCCGGAAGCTCAGCAATTTGTTGCGGGCAGTCAGGTCAAGCAGCTTATTGCGCAGCTGTTGCAATGCGGCGGCGGCATTGTCCTGAGGTTCGAGTGGCATCGGTTACTCCGTCACGGCTTTGGCTTGTGATTCATTTTTTTGTTTTTTACTGCCAGCTCTCTGTTTGATTGCCTTAGCACCGTTGACTGGCGCGCGTGCGGTCGAGCAAATAAGGCCACACGGGACGAGCAACCCTCTGCAGGCTCTGAATATTATGCAACAAATCGAAGGGCCGATCTCAATTGACTGCGCGTGACTCGCCAGGGCGCAGATAGTAAATTTTCCCTAAACTCCCGCATTTGACCACCGGCCCGCTGCATTTGACATTTTTTCAAATAAAACCAGGCCTCCAATCGCGACTAAAAATTATTTAGATGAACGGAAAGCTATAAATC
>CALKXD010000229.1 GCA_938003855.1 uncultured Granulosicoccaceae bacterium
GATGGTGTCACTGATACAGGTGATGGAACCGATGGTACGGACGGAACCGATGGTACAGATGGAACCGATGGTACAGATGGAACCGATGGAACCGATGGCACAGATGGAACCGATGGTACCGATGGAACCGATGGCACAGATGGAACCGATGGAACCGATGGAACCGATGGAACCGATGGAACCGATGGTACAGATGGAACCGATGGAACCGATGGTACGGATGGTACGGATGGAACCGATGGCACAGATGGAACCGATGGTACAGATGGTACAGATGGTACAGATGGTACAGATGGTACAGATGGTACAGATGGAACCGACGGTACTGACGCTGCTGTTCCTCCCAGCGGCGTTCTGGACACGGCGCAGCCGATATTTGTCTGGCCGGCGGTTGCTGACGCAGAGGCCTATAAAATTGTTGTTAAAGATGCCGGTGCCAGCGGGTACGCAAGATCTCTTGATCCGGTAGCGGCAAATTGTCAAACTGGCGAAGGTATGTGCAGTGCAAGTACGGCACTGGCGTACTACGATAACAATCTGGACTGGTACGTGGAGTCGACCGTTAATGGTGCACCGGGACCAGTCTCGGACACCTATAGTGTGACCACTCCGCTGTCCGAGAATATGCAACCGATCCTGTCTAATACAATTGAAGAATGCGAAGCCTGGGCCGCTGTTGCCTACGACAAGTATGTTGTGCTTAACAACGCATGGAATGCCGACATCATGTCCAGTGACGGCTGGTCGCAAATAATCAATGTGACGGAAAATGCCAACGGGTCAGTCACACCTGCGTGGTCGTATAACTGGTTGGGGCAGTTCGATACTACCTCGCAGTTCGGTGAGTACGAAGTAAAAGCTTACCCTGAGGTACTCTATGGTCCAAAACTGGGAACCCACGTCTCTGGTACCAAGGAAGAAACGGGATTGCCGGAGCAGGTGATGAATCTGCCGGAGTTTGTCGTCGAGTATGACTTCAGCGAAACTCTGAACGAAGATGCCGAGCGCAATGTTGCACTGGAATCTTTCTTCCATGATTCAGACGATATACGCGGGCCGTGCGACTTTGATGATAACGGTAATCGTACGGATAACCGCGTCTACGAAATGATGATCTGGGTTAATAACCCGACAATAAGAACCCCGGGTGATCTGGCGCTAACCGGCGTGTTTATAGACGATCAGCATTGGGATGTTTATATCAAGCCCGATAGTAACAAGCACTACATCGCGTTTACTGCCCAAACGCCATCGACCGAAGGCACTTTGAACTGGAAGCGCTTTGTGGAATGGACCCGCGACTGGACCGCTGCCAATGCTGTAGCCCGTGAGATCAATGTACTTGAGCCTGAGTATTACATGGGGGCCATCGAGATTGGCACGGAGATGTGGTGGGGCGCTGGTTCTTTCACACTTAATAAGTTTGAAGTAAGCTTCTAACGCTGATCGGCCGCAGCCTGGCGCATTAAAACAGTGACGGTGTATGCGGGTGGCGCTGGCAGGCGATGTCTGCCAGTGCCAATGAGCAGACTGCCACCGATCAGAGCGGGTTCAGTAGTGCGAATCGGCAATAGCTCTGAAGGCAACACGGGTGGCTTGCAATGGTCACAAGTGGATCAGGTAGCGAGTTGCCGTGCTATGCGCTGAAGCGGGCGGCAAAACAGGCGCACTGGCGAATGCACACTAGCGGCGTTAGTTTTCAGGTGTCAGTGCGAAACTCCGGCACTATGTGAGAACTGCCTGTAGATCATCAACCACCGATTTAATCAGCCGTCTAAACCACACATGCTCTGCAGATTGACGGTGCTTTACGTGCCAGATCATCTTGAAGTCAATGGGCTCAAGGGCTATCGGTAGGGCGCAGCTGTTCAGTCCCTGCAGCGAGCCCTGCGCCAGCCGCGAGGGGCACACTGCGACTAATTCGCTACCTCGCATCACCGCACCCAGAGCGGCAAAATTAGGAGCGGTATAGGTGATATGGCGGTTCTCGCCCAGAGCTTCCAGTTTTATGTCAATCAGTGCCGCTGAGGATGGACTGTCTTCAAATCTTACCCGTGCATGTTTAGCGCGTAGAAAAGATGGCAGGTCTGCAGGGGCGTCTCGTACTGATGCATCGTAGTACAGCGAAAAGGTATCACTCAATAGATGTTGTGACACCAGACTGGCGGTGGCAGAGGGTTTTCGTGGTGTCAGGATGACATCAATCTGTGCTGTGTAGAGTGGATCAAAGTCGGCTGCCTGCGAGATCATTGTGCGCAGCTGCGCTGATGGTGCCTGGCGTGCCAATAGCCGAAATAACAGCGGCACGACGATATCGTGCTCAAAGTCGTTGGCTGCCAGTGTAAATTCGCGCCGACAACTCTGCGGGTCAAATGGCTGCGGGTTTGCAACGCGCTCCATGCCGGCCAGTACTTCCTCGATGGCGTCCTGCATCGCTTCAACTTTGGCGCTGGCCACCACTCCGCGTCCGCTCTTGATAAACAGTTGATCGTTCAGCAAGCGCCTCAACCGCTCAAGGTTATGGCTCACTGTAGATTGATTGACGCCCAGCCGGGCTGCCGCCGCACTGACCGAGCCGGTCCGGTAAATCAGTTGCAGCAGTCTGAGGCTCTTGCCGTCGAGTGATAGATAATCGATTTCATTCATAAGTGATATGCATATCATGTATTTGATCGCATACCAAGTGCTGGATTACAGTGCGTCCTGACAACATTCGGTGAGCAACCCTTTTGCCCAGAGTACTAAACACGGCACAGCTGAGTTTCATGCTGGCTGCCATTATTTCTGTGATCCCTTTTGCCATCGACGCCTACCTGCCGGCCTTGGCGATCATGTCGGGCGATCTCGGCTACAGCCTGCATCAGCTCGAACTGACGATCAGCAGCTTCTTTATTGGCTACGCATTGGGCAGTCTGGTGGGAGGGCCGTTGAGCGACCACTACGGGCGGCGCATGATGGGGGTACTGGGTCTCGCTGTGTTTACGCTGGCGAGCCTGGTAATGGTGGTGATAGAGAGTTATGAAGGTTTGCTCGCACTGCGCTTTGTGCAGGCGATTGGTGGTGGCGTCACCACAGTGGTTGTTCCGGCGATAGTGCGTGATCGCTTCGAACGTCAGGAAGCAGCCAGGGTAATGACCACTGTGGCGTTCATCATGATGGCAGCGCCGCTATTGGCACCGGTTGTCGGTTCAGTGTTATTGGCTTTGTGGGGGTGGCGATCTATTTTTGGTTTTCTTGCCTTGTATGCGGCTGCATTGGTGTTACTTGCCAAGGTATTTTTGCCGGAGAGTCGTGATAAATCTATTGCGTTGCCTGCATTTTCAATACGTGCGGCGATACAAAATTATCGACTTGTCTTTTGTCAGAAGCAAGCACGCCCCTATTTTGTTGCCTCTGTTTGCTCCAGTGCTATTTTTCTAAGTTACCTGACGCAGGCGGCGTATTTGTTAAACGAGTATCTAGGTGTTTCCGCCGTGGTATTCCCGATGATCTTTTCGGGTTTTGTTGTATGCCTCATGCTCGCTAATCGCACCAATGCGTATTTGCTACGCCGTCATGACTCCCGGCTGATTTTTACATGGGGCATTCGCCTGACGATGGTGGCCACCAGCCTGTTGCTGGTCGCAGCGCTGTTTGCGGATCACGGATCACTGTGGGTCATGGCTGGTGTGCTTTTAGTCATAAGCTCGCTCGGTCTAATCAACAGCAATGCCCAGACAAATTTCCTGCATTTTTTTGAACAGCAAAGCGGCACCGCATCGTCTGTGATGAAAGCGACGGATATGACGGCGGGTGCGTTGAGCGGTGCGCTGATCAGTGCGTTGTACAATGGCACACCAGTGCCGCTGGCCGGTGTAATGTTTAGCGCCAGTGTTATCGCTTTTGTCTATGTGCAGAAGACAGTAAAATTTCCACACGATCAGTAGTTGCTCGAGACTGCGATAAGTATTTCCTGTGAGCCAGGCAGTAATCCCCGGTGCCAGTAGCGTAGAATCCTAAGCGCTTACTATCGACGAAGAGCAAGTCACAGCTAACCGTCTCCATTGATTTGCCATGTCCTTCGGGCGGGAGTTTGCCGGCGTAAACTCCGATTTCCGGCCTGTGCCCCCGGACTTTTGGCTGTGGCCAAAGGGGGGGCACTAGCTACCGGTCGCTCGGCTAATAAAATAACCCTTAAGTGCCGACCATTGGTATGATTTACCAGTCGTCACTACTTACCTGACCGTTGTATGTTGCTGAAGCACGTTTGTTTTTCTGCAGGAATACGTCGGTAATAGAAGGTAAATCGATTCACCCTCGCAGCGGGAGCCAGTAATGTTCTGGATTGCGGCCGATCCGGCTTTTGTTCACGAAACCCATTTTACTGACCGGGTTTTGCGTTGTTATCGTGATCGCCCGGCGACGATTGGAGAGATGTTTACCACGGTTGTTGCTGCTCACCCGAATGCAGAGGCTATCGTCGACGGTGATACGCGACTGACCTACCACGAGTTCGACAGCAAGGCGCGCAAGCTGGCATCCGCGCTTGCAGCAAACGGTATTGGTGCCGGTGACCGGGTGGTACTTAACCTTGATAACGGTCATGAGTTTCCAATTGCCTATATAGCGGCGCTATTTGTCGGCGCTATTGCGGTGCCCGTTGGTGTCCGGCTGCGTGCACCGGAGCTTGAGTATATCTACAACAATTGCGAAGCCGCCGTCGTCTTTGTGGATCAGCAGACGGCCGTCGTTCAACCACCGGTAACCGCGACACCGGCCGTTAAACTGCGCATACGTTGCGGTGGCCCTGATGCCAGCTCAGCGGGTGGGGAGGATATTCCTCTATTTGACTACCTGATCGATACCCACCCGCCAATCGCCGGCATTGCCGTTCCGGCGCAAGACGATTGCGCAACGTTACTGTATACCTCTGGCACTACCGGCCAACCAAAAGGGGCCATGCTCACGCATCTGGGGTTGATACATACCATGTTGCACTGGGTACAGCGGTTCCAGCTTGCGCCCGGGCAGCGCACTATCGTGTGCGTACCGATAAGCCATGTCACCGGATTAGCGGCTCAGTTGCTGGTGATGATCGGTACGGCTGGATGCACGATCATGCAACGCGATTTCGAGGTCGTGCACTTTCTCGATCTGGCTGAACGTGAAAAGCTAAGCTATTGCATTATGGTGCCTGCCATCTATAAGTTGCTGCTGATGCGTGGTGACTTCAGTGGTCGGGATTTATCGTCGTGGCGGGTAGGTGCTTTTGGTGGTGCGTTGATGCCTGAGGCTACTATTCGGCAGATGAGCGCAAAGCTGCCCGATTTGATTCTTGCCAACGCCTATGGTGCAACCGAGACCAGTTCACCGGCGACTATTATGCCGCTGCCATCTTGCCGGTCTGTGGTTGACAGTATTGGCACCACTGTTGATTGTGGAAAAATTCTTATCATGGATGATCACGGTCGGGAAGTGCCAGTTGGTGAGGCCGGTGAGATCTGGGTGTCCGGCCCTATGGTTGTACCGCAGTATTGGAAGCGACCCGACGCCGATAGAGACTTTGTTGCAGGCTTCTGGAAATCAGGGGATATAGGCAGTATTGATAAAGATGGCTTTGTTAGAATCTTTGACCGGAAAAAGGACATGATCAATCGCGGTGGCTATAAGATATTTTGCGCTGAGGTGGAAAATGTCATCAGTGAATATCCGGGGGTTGATGATGTCGCGCTGGTGCCAGTGGTTTGTGAGGTACTCGGCGAGAGAGTCTGCGCGTGTATTTACTCGCAACACAATGACGTGCAGACTGAAGCGCTGACTGGCTTTCTAAAAAAGCGTGTCGCTGATTATAAGGTGCCTGACTATTTCGATGTTCAGCCGTCCCTGCTGCCTAGAAATGCAAACGGGAAAATCCAGAAGCTGGTACTTCGTGAGTTGGCGCACAAGCGCTTTGGCAGTTCCCTTAAACAATAGCTCCGCGCTCAATCACATACTCACGATCAAGCAATGATGCTGAGTGTGTCAGCTCTGACTGAGCAATTAACACGGACCGGTTGTCTTTACGCAGCGTTGCAATAACCTCTGACAAGCGATTGGCAAGTGCCGGGGCGACTCCTTCAAAGGGTTCGTCCAGTAGCATCAGTTTGCTACCCGCCATCAGTGCGCGGCCCAGCGCGACCAGCTTCTGTTGGCCGCCGGACAGCAACAGGCTTTTGCGCTCGCGCATGTTGGCAACCTCTGGCATCAGGTCGTAGATAAATGCCAGTTCGGCGTCGGCGTTGATTTTTGGATTGACCCACGACGGAAGCAGCATGTTTTCTTCGACGGTAAGGTCGGGGACCAGCCTTCGATCTTCCGGCATGTAGCCGATGCCAAGCGCAGGTCGGTTGTGTGCCTCTGTCTGATCGACACTGGAGCCTTCAAATATAATACTGCCCGCACTGACACTTGTTAAACCCATAATGGTTCGCAGGGTCGTGGTCTTGCCGGCGCCGTTGCGGCCAATCAACCCGACCAGTTGTCCGGTACCTACTTCCAGTGACACGCCACGCAGGATTGGCAGTGACCCTATACTGACGTCTACTTTGCTGAGGGTCAGCATGATGCGCCTCCGGCGGTAGCGGCTGCACCACCGGTGACAAAGCGTCGTACTGACTCATCCTGCATGACATGGTCCGGGGTGTCGTTGGCTATGATCTGACCATCGTAGAAGGCTAGAACCCGTTGCGAATAACGAGCGACTATGTCCATGTCGTGCTCGACAAACATGACGGTGACATTAGCGCCTTCGAGCGCTTCCATCACCAGGTCCATAAGTGGGTATTTTTCTTCTGCGGCCACACCACTGGTTGGCTCATCGAGTAGTAAAACCTGCGGATCACCCGTGATTGCCATGGCGATATCCAGCAACTTGCGAACACCCGCCGGAAGCTCTGCCATAGTGCGATGGCGGTAATCGACTATGCGGAAACGTTCCAGCATTTCGGTGGCACTGGCAACGGAATCAGCAGAGTGTGCTGACCGGAAGAAAGAAGCTTGCTCATTTGCACTGCCGAGTGATACCAGCATATTGTCGAGCGCCGTTAGTTCAGCGCACAATTGCGGAATCTGAAATGACCGGCTTATGCCCAGGCGTGTGATTTTGCGGGGCTCCATACCGGTGATGTTTTTGTCATTGAAAAGAATGGTGCCGGAATCAGGGCGAAGATAGCCGGTCACCATATTGACAAAGGTGGTCTTGCCGGCGCCATTGCTGCCAATCAGGCTCCAGACGGCCCCACGTGGTACAGCAACATTTACGTCTTTTGCAGCAGTTACAGCACCAAACGCTTTATTGAGGTTTTTAGCCTGCAGGACAATATCATCGGGATTGCCGCCGGGCGGCTCTGGTGTGCTCATTCAGAATCTCCCCTGCGGCGCAGCTTGTTGAACAACGAGCCCAGTCCATTTGGCAGCAGCAGTATGACGATCAATAAAAATACCCCAAGCACCAGCTGCCAGGTATTGGGGAAATACAGGTTAGAGAACGACCGGACTATTTCAAGCACAATCGAGCTGGCAAATACTGCGGTTATCGAAAAGAAACCACTGAGAATTGCCACAAACACAAACTCGCCGGAGGTGGTCCAGTACGCGTATTCGGGATCGACGTGTCCGATTGCAAGCCCTGCTATCACACCGCCCAGCCCACCAACCGCAGCGGCCATAATGTAACCCGCTGAAATGGCCGACTTAACAGAAGATCCAAGGTACTCAACACGTAATTCGTTGTCGCGAATTGCCAGCGCCGTTAATCCGCGCTCCGAATTAAAATAGACACGAATAAACCCGCCGGCGATGACCGAAACAAGACAGGTATAAAAGTACAGGCTGAATCCCAGTGCTCTGCCCTCCGGAGCAAACCCGAGGAAAGTGGGCGCACTGACGTTTAGTCCATCGGTGCCGCCGATCATGCTCATCTTTGATAGCGCGCCGTACAGAATCATTGACAGCGACAAGGTCAGCATAGCGAAAAATATTCCGCGATAACCAGACAGCAGCTTTGCACAAACCGTGGCTAGGATAACGGATACCAGAATCCCTAGAATGCTAAGTAGAATTATGTCTGTGATTCCGGTCCAGTTTGCCATCAGGCCTGACACATAAGCGCCGATACAAAAATACAAACCCTGACCAAACGATACCAGCCCGGCACGCATCAGGATAACAATGCCCAGTGCGACCAGGCCTTTTGCCAGTGCCATGGTGGCAAGAAACATAGCCCACTGCGGGATGATAAAGCCGATTCCCACCAGTGCCGAAAATATAATCACGCATGATAGCGGGACAAAGAAGCGCGAATTCATCATATCTTGCGCGCCTCTGTTTTAGGGAACAAGCCTTCCGGTCTGAATACCAGCACCGCTGCCATCACCAGATAAATAATGAACAACTCTGCGGCCGGCAGCATATGTACTGAGGCAGCTCTTGCAATACCCACAAAAAGTGCGCCGATGGCTGCCCCTTCTATTGACCCGAGACCACCGATTATGACTACCGCAAAGGCCAGAATAATAACATTGACCGAAATACCCGGTGATACTGAAATCATTGGCGCGGTCAGTGCGCCGCCAAGAGCAGCAAGGAATACACCGGCCATAAACGACACCATAAACACTTTGTTGACGTTGACCCCCATCGTGCGGCTCATCTCGCGATCGTGAATAACTGCCAGCACAACCTTGCCCTGACGAGTGCGATTGAGAACGTACCAGACAATCAGGCCCGCGACGATGGCAACACCGATCACCAGAAAATCGTAAGTGACATAAAACAATGGTCCCATCTCTACATTACCCAGCAGGCTATAGGGTTCTGATACAAACAGCGGTGTCACGCCCCAGATCAGCTTCATGACATCTTCAAGAATCAGGAATATACCGTAGGTGACCAGTACGATTACAACATGATCCCGGTCGTAGAAGTGCCGCAGCAGTCCGCGCTCAAGCAGTGGTCCAAGGACGACAGCTACAAGCAGTGCTGCAAACACCATAACCGCGTAACTGCCCAGTGGAAATGCATCACCGCCATTGGCAAAGTAGATCCCGACCGCGGTAGCGGTGGTATAGGCGCCAATGGCGTACAGGCCACCGTGTGCCATGTTCAGTATATTGAGTACGCCGAATGTCAGTGTCAGACCAACCGACACAATAAACAGCCATGCGCCATAGATCAGACCATCAACAAGGATAACTGCGAGCAGATCCATCAGGTAAATTCTTGTGGTTAATTGACGGGAAAATGCGAAACAATAAAACTAATGTGGTGTTGTCGCAGAGAGTGCCCGGTAGCGTTCGTAACGCGGGTACAGGGAGGCATAGAAAAATGCCCCTCTATACTGTAACTTTATAACCGCGTTACCTGCCAGCCGGGGTTATTCGCAAACGGCACCCGGCAGTCCTGCTTTGATCCACTCTACGGCAATGACACCTTCGGGTGGATTAACGCATTCGGCGTTGTAATATTCGATGTCGACCAGCGTCATCGCATTGGCCTCTGCATCCCATAGAGTCCGACCGATAGCGTTGGGCTGGGTTGCCTGATGGCCATTGCCCAGTGTCATTCGTATAGTGCCGGAGGGTGCTTCCCATTCGAGGCCGGTCATGGCTGCGGCTAATTCTTCGTCATTGGGTTTCTTGCCGCCATTTTCGTCCATCGCTTTTTCAACCGCCATTTTAAGGCCAAGGATTGCCTGCCACATACGAAATGGTGCCTGGACGGGGAAGGTGTTGTATTCAGCTTCATAGGCGGCCCATAGGGTTTCTAATAATTCACCACCATTGGGCTTTGCTGCAAGGCCGTTGACACCGCGCGCGCCGATGATAACGCCATCTGGCATTTTTTTGCCAAGTTGCGGAATTACATGATCGCCGGCAGCCAGCACGACCTGGCTTTTCTTGAACAGACCACGAGGTCCCGCTTGAAGAACCAGAGCCTGTAGATCGCCGCCCCACAGGCTGGAGTGCACGACGTCGGCCCGCTCACGCATGAGTGCGGAAATTTCCGTACCATACTGGCCTGCGTAGATTTTCGGGAACAGTGATGTTTTTTGCTCTGCGTCCGGTAAATACTGTTCCATGGCAGCAGAAAAATCTGCCCACGAATCCTGTCCCCAGGCGTAGTCCTGGTTGATACCGGCATAGCTTTCGGCTTTTATGCCACGTGACTTCAGGTATTTGGCCAGGGATATATTGTCCATGGCGGCATGAGAGGCGGTGCGGAATACGTACTCGTATTGGCCTTCCTCAAACACACGGGGTGTACCGCAGTCATAAAGGATCGTGAACGCTTTGAGTTCGTCTGCCACTGGTGGTATCGCCAGGCAGTCCCCCGAACTGACATAACCCAGAACGGTATCGACTTCTTCACGCTGGACCAGATTGCGAAACTCCTGCACCTGCTTGGTTGCACCGCCGGCTTCGTCTACTTCTATTGCTTCAATAGTAAGCCCGCCGAAACCTTGTTTGTCATACGGGGCGGGGAGTTTTCCGCCATCGTTAAGCATTTTGATCAGCATTTTACCGCCGTTCATGGCAGGTACGCCGAAACTTTCCGCAGCACCACCTGAAAGAAAGGTGACTACCCCGACTTTGAAGGTGTCTTCTGCGATGGCGTTGCTGCTGACGATACTGGCCGCTAACGCAAAAAAGCCTGCGGCTCGGGCGAGTTTTGTTTGCGCGCGTGTGCGCAGAATGATTGATTTCATTTTTCCTCCTCAGAACAAATAAGCAATTGATATCGATCCTACTCGATACTGCACAGTTACTTTACACTGATTCTTGACAAAATCGATGTGAAATTTTCAATTTTCATGCGGTACCGCTAATACCTCAGGGGCGATTCGTCAGGTTGGCTGTGCCCCGGGTGGGTCTTGCCGGTCTGTTTATTAGCAAAATACTATTACCGCATTGAGTTTGTTTAGGTGGCGATGGTTAAGTGATGGCAGATCAGTATCTGAGATGTGCTTGCCTGTTACCGTTGCCGGTTGGCACTGGTTTGGGGTTGTTGATATCTCTGGTGGATGGGCAGCGGTGCGTTGTTGGAGCCGGTAGCGTCAGGTT
>CALKXD010000230.1 GCA_938003855.1 uncultured Granulosicoccaceae bacterium
TGGAGCGACAGGACGTCGCGAAAAGGCCCGTCAGGCCATGGATGGCCTGTTGGGCCGGGCCCCCGGCAATGGCAATTGGCAAAGTTGCGCAGCAACCCGAAGGGCCAGGAGGTCGGAAGAGGACTTTGCTTACTTTCGTCCTTTGAAAGTGAGTCCGCCGGACGGGCATGCCACACTAGCAAACCGCTCAAGCCACATGCAAAGCAACCCGAAGGGCCAGGAAGCCAAAAGAGGACTTTGCCTACTTTCGTCCTTCGAAAGTGAGTCCGCCGGACGGGCACACCACTCAAGCAAATCGCTCAAACAACAAAAACAAAAAACCTCTACCCCAAAACCCCGGAAAAACCCTTAACCGTCCTTAAAACTATATCCGACCGAACCTGCGCCACCGCCTCATGCGGCAGCAACCGCCGATGAATAAAATCCGCCAGTTCATCAAGAGATCTGGCCCTCAACCGCAATACATAGTCTGCATCCCCCGTCACTGCATGGGCTTCTACCACTTCTTTCAGCGAACCGAGAAACTGTGAAAATTCATCGGATGCGGTAGCGCTATGGGTGGCCAGGGTGACTCGCGTCAGTGCCTCAATACCGAACCCTAGCCTGGCTGCATCCAGTTCAGCACGGTACGCGACGATAACACCACTTTCTTCCAATGCCTGACGCCGACGCGAACACTGCGATGGCGACAGGGCGACCAGCTCTGACAATGCTGCATTGGTCAGACTTGCATCACGCTGTAACGCTCGCATTATCGCCACATCTGCCTTGTCATGCATATTTTCAACACTAATTTTCTATTTTACGCAATATTATTGCACATAATTACCATTTTTCCTTGAAATTACACCCATCACGCGCATGAATATTGCGAAAATTCACGGCAACACTCACTAACGAGAACTTCCCATGGGCCCATTTCCACACGACGCAGAACCTGCCACCATCAGCAGCGACAACCCGGCCGGAACCGACGGTTTTGAGTTTGTCGAATTCGCCCATCCAGACCCACAGGAACTCGAGGCGTTGTTCGTGCAAATGGGTTATCAGGCGGTCGCCAGGCACAAAAAACTGGATATCACGGTGTACCGTCAAGGGCAAATCAACTACCTGATTAATCGCGATGCCAACACACACGCCGCCGCGTTCGTCGATGAGAAGGGACCGTGCGCACCCGCCATGGCGTGGCGCGTGGTCGACGCACAACACACATTGAAACGTGCTCTCGAACTCGGTGCCACTGAGTACACGGGCCCCAACAAAACTCTCAATGTGCCAGCCGTGTATGGCATCGGCGGATCACTGTTGTATTTTATCGATACTTACGCTGACGGTAAGTCACCCTACAGCGCAGACTTCGACTGGCTGGATGAGGTAGACCCGACTCCCGAGGGTGTGGGTTTCCACTACCTCGACCACCTGACTCACAATGTACAGCGCGGCAACATGGATACCTGGTACCGGTTCTATGCCGACACCTTTAACTTCAAAGAGATTCGGTTTTTTGATATCGAAGGCAAGCTGACCGGGTTGACCAGTCGCGCACTGACCTCGCCCTGTGGAAAAATCCGTATCCCGATTAACGAGAGTTCTGACGACAGCAGCCAGATAGAAGAGTACCTGAAGCAGTACAAAGGCGAAGGAATCCAGCACATCGCGGTCGGCTCGGAGGATATTTATCGCTCCACTGATGCAATCGCGGCGCGGGGCCTGCGGTTTATGCCAGGTCCGCCGGACGCCTACTACGCGAAATCGCGCGAGCGCGTTACAGATCATGAGGAGCCGATTGACCTGATGAAAAAACACGGCATTCTGATCGATGGCGAAGGCGTGGTCGATGGCGGTAACACTAGAATACTGCTGCAGATCTTTTCCAAAACCGTCATCGGACCAATCTTCTTCGAATTCATACAGCGCAAAGGGGATGATGGTTTCGGCGAAGGTAATTTCAGGGCGTTATTTGAATCAATTGAAGAAGATCAGATCCAACGTGGTGTGCTGAAGCGCGCTGCAAACGAGTAGTGCCGCTGCAGCCAGCCGGGCTTCGGCGTTATACTACCTGCTCCGCAATGTACAGTAATGAATAATGCCTGCCTTTAATCTGCCAGATCCAACCGACGACCCGCTGCTGAACCTGATCGGCCGCTTCCGTGCCGATAAACGTGACAACAAAATAGACCTGGGCGTCGGTGTCTACCGGAACGATCAGGGCAATACACCTGTGCTGGCCGCCGTCAAATCAGCCGAGGCTGTGCTGTTTGAAGCACAGGACAGCAAGAGCTACCTCGGTTTGACTGGCGATACCGAGTTTGTTGATTCTTTTGGCCGCCTGATCTTTGGTGAACAGGCACAACGGACTATTGCCGGCGCGCAAACACCCGGCGGCAGTGGTGCACTACGGCTGGCCGCAGAACTCTATAAAACCGCCTACCCGGACAACACCTTGTGGATCGGCCTGCCCACCTGGCCCAATCATATGCCGCTGACAGAAGCGGCCGGTGTTAATACTAGAACGTATCCCTACTTTTCTCTCGAGCAACAAGCCGTCCTGTTTGACGACATGCGACAGCACTTGTCCGGTGCTGTCCCCGGAGACGCAGTGCTGCTGCACGGCTGCTGCCACAACCCGACCGGTGCAGATCTCTCTGAAGATCAATGGCAGCAACTGGCCGATCTGCTTGCAGAAACAGAACTGATCCCGATAATTGACCTTGCCTATCACGGCCTCGGACGAGGCCTGCAACAAGACCTTGCTGGCACACGTACAATCATTCAACGCTGTCCGCAGACGCTGCTTGCAGCCAGCTGCTCAAAAAATTTCGGTATGTATCGCGACCGCGTCGGTGCGGTTTATATGGCAGCCGACGACGCGCTTGCCAGTCGCGCACAGGCATTTTTCGGACACCTCGCCAGACGCATTTACTCCATGCCACCCGACCACGGCGCTGCAGTCGTAAAGCTGATTCTCACCGATGAAAATTTAACGCATGAATGGCAAAGCGAGCTCAACACCATGGTACTGCGAATCAATACCCTGCGCGATGCTATTGCCTCGGCCGGCTCAGCACTCGGTCTGGACTTTGTCGGACAGCAGCACGGCATGTTTTCACTTCTGCCATTGAATCCGGCGCAGGTCGAATCCATGATAGAAGAGCACGGCGTGTATATGGCTGGGGACGGTCGCATCAATATAGCCGGCTGCCAACTCTCGCAGGTTGACAGGTTCATTGCTGCACTGGAGGCGGTGGGCTTTCAGCGCTAAATAGCACCGGGACAAGATTGTCTCCCGCTACACGCTAAAATTTCACAGGAGAGACCGCCATGTCAGTTCGCACCGCAAAAAAGATCACTCTCGCCCAACCGACCATGGAAGGCGCTGGTGTGAAACTGCACCGCGCCTTTGGCTTTGGTGATACCGATGAGGTCGATCCTTTCCTGCTTCTAGATGATTTTCGCAACGATAGCCCGGCTGACTACCAGTCCGGTTTCCCCTGGCATCCACATCGCGGCATTGAAACGATCACCTATGTGCTGGCGGGCAATGTCGAGCATCAGGATAGTCTGGGCAACAAAGGCAGCCTCGGTGCCGGCGACATCCAATGGATGACAGCCGGCAGTGGCATTATGCATCAGGAGATGCCAAAGGGTGATCAGCAGGGTCGCATGCATGGCTTCCAGCTGTGGGCCAATCTGCCATCTGCACACAAAATGGATAGCCCCCGCTATCAAGACATATTCTCCGAAGCTATACCCGAAATAACCGAAGACGACGGCACGCACACCCGGGTAATCTGCGGTGATTTTCGCGGCCGGCACGGACCCGTTGAAGGCGTTGCCGCCAACCCGTGTTATCTCGACATCAGCGTACCGGCAAGCATTCAAGCGCGCTTTCCTGTCGATACCCATGCGCAGGCCTTCGCCTATATATTTGAAGGCAGTGGCGTGTTTCGTGATGCATCAGAGCCGTTTGGCATCCTCACCGAAAAAGCCACCGCCGGCGGTGAAGAATATTTACAACGCGAAACAACCGGCAACCGCAGCCTGGTGCTATTCAGTGCCGGCGATGAAGTGGTGGTGCAGGCAGGTGATCAGGGACTGAGGTTTCTACTGGTCTCCGGCAGACCCATCCGCGAACCGGTAGCCTGGCACGGGCCCATCGTGATGAACAGCCGTGCTGAAATCACACAGGCTATCGACGAGCTGAATCGCGGAACCTTTATAAAATAGTCTACACCTGTGGTGCGAGCACCTGACTGCTGCACCACGGACAACGCTCGCTGACAATCGGCAGCTCAGTCTGCCGCGGGGTAATTTCCTGCACAGCATTGTGACACGCCGGCTTTTATAGACCGGTGTGCCTGCACCACCCATGCATTACGCTACCTTTTGGATTGACGTATTCCAGCGTAACTACTTTAACCCGGGAGTTCCGTCGAATTTCTTTTCCAGGGACTCCCAGCACTCAACATAGTTGTCCTGCAAGGGTGCTTCGTTTGCAGCAAAGTCTGTCAGGTGTTGCGGAAACCGTGTTTCGAACATAAAGGACATCGTGTTGTCGAGTTTGGCTGCTTTAAGATCGGCGTTAGATGCACCTTCAAACGCATCCCTGTCAGGCCCATGCGGTAACATCATGTTGTGCAGTGACAGACCACCGGGGATAAAACCCTCGGGCTTGGCATCGTAAATACCATAGATATTGCCCATTAGTTCCGACATTACATTTTTATGGTACCAGGGCGGTCTGAAGGTATTTTCAGCGACCATCCAGCGCTCCCTGAACAATACAAAGTCGATATTGGCAGTACCCTCAATACCCGACGGAGCAGTCAATACAGTAAAGATTGACGGATCCGGGTGATCAAATAAAACCGCCCCAACCGGACAGTAGTTATTTAGATCATACTTACACGGCGCATAGTTGCCGTGCCAGGCGACCACATCAATCGGGCTGTGATCAATGACCGTCTGATGAAATTGCCCACACCACTTAATGGTAACCGTACTGGCAACCTCCCTGTCTTCAAACGCTGCAACCGGAGTTTTAAAATCTCTTGAGTTTGCCAGACAGTTAGCCCCTATAGGCCCGCGCGCCGGCAGCTGGAAGGTCTGGCCGTAATTCTCACACACAAAGCCACGTGCAGGCCCGTCCAGTAGCTCAACCCGATAAACCAGCCCTCGCGGAATGATCGCAATCTCTCTGGGTTCAATGTCGAGGATTCCAAGCTCGGTGTGAAAGCGCAGCCGCCCCTGCTGCGGCACCACCAGCAACTCGGAATCGGCCGAGTAGAAGTAGTCATCCACCATAGAGCTTGTTACCAGATAAATATGACTGGCCATGCCGGTCTGAGTGTTGACATCGCCAGCGCTTGTCATTGTACGCATGCCGGTGACAAACGTTTGCGCTTCGTGGTCGGTGGGTTCAATCGGGCTCCAGCGATATTGCCCGAGACTGGTCACATTGGCGTCGACACACGGCGCAGTCCGCCAGTACGGCATTGGTATTTTTTTAAACCGATTCACATGCCGTACAGAGGGGCGAATTCGATAGCACCAGGTTCGCTCGTTCTCGTGACCCGGGGCCGTGAAAGCAGTACCGGATAGTTGCTCCGCATACAGTCCGTATTCGCACTTCTGCGGGCTGTTCATGCCTTGCGGCAAAGCACCGGGCAGTGCTTCGGTTTCGAAATCGTTGCCATACCCGGGCATATAGCCCGCACTTGTACCATTGCCGGCCTCCGCTTGCACGACCGGACGCGACTGAGACTGTTCACTCAAGAGGTTTATCCTGCACGCACTGAAATTGTAACCAATATACCGCACCACAGGTCATTGCGGAACCATTACAACCTCTGACTGGACCGGCTGAACAGGGTGCGTATCTGACAACAGCCCGGGTGACTGTGTACACAGCGATCTGATATGGGCCACCCGCACCGTTGCTCAGGCTGCCTGCTGTAATTGCGAGTTCACCGGAAGCACAACCGTAAAGCAGGTTCCAACACCGACTTCACTGGTCACCGATATCTCCCCATTGTGCTCGGCAACAATTCCGTGACTGATTGACAACCCTAACCCGGTACCTTTGCCAACCGGTTTGGTGGTAAAGAACGGCGTAAAAACACTATCGACAGTTTCCTCCGTCATACCCGAACCATTATCGGTAAAACTGATTGAGACGGTATCACCTAGATCGCGGGTGGCAATGATAAGCTCGCCCTCTTCCATCGCCTGACTGGCGTTGACTATAAGATTTAAAAACACCTGCGAGAGCTTACCCGGAAAACCACTTACCTGCGGTATCGGCTGGAAGTCTTCCACAACTTTCATGGTAAATTTAATCTGGTTATTGGCGAGCTTCAGCGTATTAGTCAGAGATTCAATAACATCCAGGTCTTCCATTTGACCAGTGTCAGATCGCGCAAAGGCCTGAAGCCCGGCGACGATATTTTTGACCCGCTGTATTCCATCAGACGTTTCGGAAATTAGATCACCGCAATCTTCGAAGAGATAATCGAGATCAGCATCAGCAATGTATTTTAGAAGCTCTGCGGCATTCTGATCACGTGAGTCTGAGGCATCGGCCGAGACCATTTCAGTCACCAACTGGTGATACTTGCCAAATTGTTCAATAGCATGGGCAAGCGAATTCACGTTGCTGAAAATAAACGCCAGAGGATTATTGATCTCGTGCGCAACACCCGCAGACATCGTGCCCAGAGATGCCATTTTCTCTGACTGCACTAACTGGCGCTGCTGGCTCTTCACCTCCTGCATCGCCTCGCCAAGTTTATCGTGTGATTCCTGCAGGGTCTGATAAGACAAATACAACTCTCGTGATTTATCTTCGAGCAATTGCTCAGCTTTTTGCCGCCGTGCTTTCTCGCGCGCAAGCTTTCGCTCCAGAACACTAAGTTCCATCAGCGATCATGCCGCAATTTTTAAATGCAATTCGCAGGAGGCTTCCCCGTCATGCATGCATTTGTCATGCGTTAACGTATAGTCTTCATCAAAATGCATCGCTGCACCGGCGATCAGACCCTCCGCAAGCATACAAAGCTTGCGAGGTGACGTATAGATCATGGTGAGTTCAGAATCGTCTTCATCCACATATTCAAATTGCGGAAGACCCGCATCCGGATGTAACTTGCGAACCTCTACATGTATTACCCGGTCAACCAGCAGCAGGAACGACTTCAACGTCAGGCCAGGCTTAAAGAATTCCTGATTATCCTTATAGAACTGAGGGAACAGAAACTCCCCGAATGCCCGCACCAGATCATTGATGGGTATGCCGGATTTCTCATGTGCTGCGACAACCAAAGCAAACAACATTTCATCCGGGTAGGATTCGCTTGAGACATAAACACCATCCTGGCCAGTCTCATCAAGCAATGCATCCCACACCTCGACGCCGAAGTTTTTTTCGACCATATCTTCGAGAAGATTGAAAACGACACCTTTCATCCTTGACACCTGTATTCCCGCAGCCAATCCCGGCTGACTCAGTGTCTTCACTATCGGCAATTGACGAGCGCACTTTATTGTCAGATCATGGCCAAAAATAAAGTCACCTATAAACCAGCCGATACTTCCCGATGGTGTGGCCCGTTTTTCTTCTGCATGGAACAACGGGCCTGGCGAACAAAACACCGTCTATTGTAACAATAGAACCCACCACATCAGGACAGGAAGTCACCGTGGAAAAACTACTACTGCTGGTAGACGATGAGCCGTACATTCTAAAAGCGCTACAGCGGCTGTTCCACAGGTCTGACTATAAAGTACTCACCGCCAAATGTGGCTACCAGGCGCTTGATATCATTCGTGATCATCCAGTCGCGGTGCTGATCTCCGACTACAACATGCCCAACATCACCGGCGCGGAACTACTCTCGGTTGCCAAAACGCTGCGGCCTGATATGTACACCATTGTACTCAGTGGCAACAGCGATCAAGACGCGGTAATCCAGTCTATCAATGAAGGCGGTGCTTCCAAATTCATCAGCAAACCGTGGGATGAAAATGAACTCCACCGGGTCGTCGACGACGCTTACGCCAACTGGTCTAAGCAACACTATGCGCTGGACACACCGGGCCTGCTGAAGCAAGCATCTTTTGTAGACGCTCTCAATACTACCCTGAAAGGGCCGTATACGCATGATTACGCCATTATCTATATGCAGTTGGCCGACTATCAAAACGTGCGGGAAGTGATCGGTACCGGGGAGGAACGCGATCTACTCAATCGGATACTGGAACAACGCTCCGGTGAGTCAACCCAAGAAGCTGTCATGGGCCTGATGGACGACGGCCGACTGTGCGTGTTTTTGAAGATTCCTGAAAGTGAGTCTCACGAGAGGTGTATTGCAGCACTGCTCAACTCACTGCCACCCTCTGTCACCTATAACACCCATTATTTCCGAACTGCGTTCAACAGCGGCTACAGTGTATCTGCGCCTTCCCGACGCGATGCCAACCAGCTCATTAAAGACGCTTTAACCGCAATGCACCACGCCACCGCCTCTGGTGATTCGAAAGCGATCAAATTCAAGCGTGCCATGCAATTGAAAAGCACCGAGCAGATCACACTAAACAACCAGCTGCATCAAGCACTTGAAAACAATGAGTTCAGCCTATATTACCAGCCAAAAATCAATCTGGCGGACCAGTCACTCTGCGGAGCGGAGGCTTTGCTGCGCTGGAGTAATGCGACGCTCGGATCAGTATCGCCGGACGTGTTTATCCCCCTGGCCGAGCACAGCCCTTTAATTAATGAGATTGGTGACTGGGTTATCAGGCATGCAGCATCCCAATGGGTCGAAGTCATCCCTACCGAATCAACCACAGCCCGGGTTTCAGTCAATGTATCTCCGATTCAGCTACAGGACCCCAGGTTCATTAGTCGATTGGTCTCAGCACTGAGTGTCAGCGGCGTTAACCCCACTCAACTCGAGATTGAACTGACAGAGAGCACTGCATTACACGATTTGGATAGCTCCCTGCCGCTGCTCCGGAACATTCGCGACCTCGGCGTGAAAATATCTATTGACGATTTTGGCACTGGCTTTTCTTCACTAAATTACCTGAGTCGCCTGCCTGTTGATATCATGAAAATTGATCGATCCTTTGTACTTCCGATGCACGAATCAACATCCAACCGGCAATTGGTCAAAAACCTGATCAATATGGGCCAGGACCTTGGACTGGAAGTGGTGGCCGAGGGAGTAGAGAACGCAGAGCAACTCGCGACACTTGCGGAATTCGGCTGCGATGTGATCCAGGGTTTTTACTACAGCAGGCCATTACCGCTGGCGGAATTCATAGAATTCCTGTCCGGCTACACACCGTCACAGCAAGCGGTTCCAGCCAACGCCCCCTTTGATGGCTATCGGCTGACGGGATAGCTGTTTCTGAAGGTACGCACCCTACACCACTGATGCGCCAGTGCTACACCATGGCCCCGTTGTATGACAAAGCTCGAATAAAACAACACAGCGGCCCCTGGATAATTTCCCCACTCGCGACTGGCAACTGGCAAATTACTCCACACCACCGTTCAACATGCCCACACGAGCCTCCGTTGCAAACATTGCCACATCTGTTTCTATACCTGGTAGCGCCTCGAACAACCACAAAGGTACTTAGAAGCCACCTCATTGGTAGCACACTGGCTTTATGTACGCGCGTGTTGGCTGGCAACCCCAAAGCAGTTGCGCTCAAAGGTCGAAACCCGGCATCAGGCGTCAAGATAGAGAGTTGCTATTTAGCTGTAGTTCTGGCTGTAGTTGCGGCTTTGCCCCGCGTTGTGCGGGACCTCTGCGAGATTGCAGGTTGATGGCTGAAAGCTACCATCCGCTCCAGGCCGAAATGCCATTTCAGATTCAGCTCTGCTTACTGCCATCCATCTATTATCGATAGCGCGTAAATCAACCTGACCCTGGCAATTGATGTTGTTATTGGCCCTAAACTAAATTTGCTACCATCCACAGACAGCCGATAGTTAGTGCCTATCCAGAAACAGGGTGTCGCGAGGATCATTCAGGTGCGTGAGATTTTGCCTACCACATGCAGGCGCTTAGTTGTTCTTAAGTAACTACCTGTGGTCGGCAAAAGATGGCGAGCCTGAGCGGTACGCCGTAGCGCTTGTTTCCGGATGGGCACTAGCTGCTTGACGTTGCTGCCGGGCGCAGCTTTCGTTCGATGAGCCACTCTCCCGGTTATTCCCGCTTTGCCAGTATGCCGTCAGGTGCGGATCTTCAATAATTTGGAATCGCTCGGGCCGGTTTTCAGTGCCTTGAATTTGGCAATAAAGGACGCCGTCAGTACCTGACCACTGCGCAACATCAGGACGTTTTCACGGAGATAGACGTCTTCCGCCAGAGTCATACCCGGTTCGACATTGTCAATATTCAGAATCAACTCTTTCTTGATTGTCTCCTCGCGAGTCAGATTTTCATTGATTGCGATAAACGCCTCGACTACCTTTTTGTCGTAGCGCCGGTCAATATTTGAATTTAGATAGCGGATAGCGCCATCAGAATCCATCGCCGAACCCAGCAGCGCTCCGGAGAGGAGATCGTCAAACTCGTTAACAACGGCCAAAATGCGGGCACCGATCGGAATTTCTTCACCCTTGAGATTATCAGGGTAGCCGCCACCACCGTATTGCTCATGGTGTGCACGGATAATTGCTGCCGCATTACTCAGTGGACTCAGCGTCACAAGTATTGCTTCACCATTGGTAGAATGCTGCTGAAAAAGCTCCTTCTGCTCATCATTGAGCGTATCGTAGGGTGTCCTTAACAGCTCATCCGACAAGCCAATTTTGCCGATATCGTGCAACAACGCTGCGTAGCGAATATCCTTGCGAACCGCATCGTCGAGTTGCATCTTCTCGGCGACCCTATCTGCCGCTTCTGCCACCCGTTCGCCATGCGCTGTAGACTCCCCTTCCCGCATGCCAACAATGCGCGAGAATACGGCTATAGAATCACTGTATGCCTGCTCGATGTTGTTAGTAGACAACTGCAGTTGCTCGGCCACCTGTCTCAGTTCTTTGGTTCTGGTCTGGACCTTCTCTTCCAGCGACTGGTTGAGCTCCTGCAGCTGCTTGTTCTGCTCTGCCGTCAACGCATTGAGTCGGCGGTGCTCGTCTTTCAGAAACTTGCTCTCAAGAGCTCTCTGCACGCACATCAGCAGATCGGTATCATCCCAGGGCTTTGCAATATAGCGATAAATACTGCCGTTGTTGATCGCCCCGACAGTCGACTCCATATCGGAGTAACCGGTTAACAACATTCGGACGGTGTCTGGCCACCTGGCAGCCACTTCAGAAAGAAAATGGTTGCCGTCCATCTCCGGCATTCGCATATCGGATACAACGATATCTACGCTGTTGTCTTTGAGATATTCCAGTCCTTCAGCGGCACTGGTTGCGGTGTGAGTGGAGTGACCGGACCGTCTGAACACACGCTTGAGCGACATCAGAATCTGGGGTTCATCATCAACGCAGAGTATCTTACCCGTGAACGGCGTAGGTTCGTCGTCGAGTTCTTCTGTTTGTTGCTGAGCAAGCATGAATCACTTCCGTGTTGATGACATACCCTGATAGACCATCCGTTGATCACACAGGTCACATGATTGCGTTTAACGGCGTATTCGTGCTGCACTTAATATAAGCTGGAAACTATTTTTGACGGCTGTTTTGATATCTCTTAACAATCCATTCTTTCCGCCGTTAAAGACGCTGGCCTTTTACTGAAAAGGAATTTTAATGAAAGCCCGCGCCATTCTGGTACTCATCTCCCTCATTTTCTGTGCCCAGGCTCATGCCAGGGACTACACGTTCGGTATCGTTCCACAACAGTCCGCAGCAAAGATTGCACGCTTGTGGGGCCCTATTCTCAAACAGGTTGGTGAGGATACCGGACTGACGTTAAAACTGGTCACCGCCAAAGATATTCCCACCTTTGAAAAACGCCTGGACGAAGGGCAATACGACTTCGCCTACATGAACCCCTATCACTTCACCGTCTTCAGCAAAGCACCGGGCTACCTTGCGCTTGCACACCAGAAAAACAAGTTTATACGCGGCATTATCGTTGTCAGAAAAGACAGCCCGTTTGCGACCCTCGCCGAATTGCAAGGCGCAACCCTAGCGTTCCCTTCGCCGGCAGCCTTCGCCGCTTCGATCCTTCCACAGGCTAAATTGGTTCAGGATTCCATAGCCTATACGCCACGTTATGTGTCCTCACACGACTCTGTCTACCTGGCAGTCGCGCGGGGGTTGGTACCTGCCGGTGGTGGAGTTTTGCGCACGTTCAATAACAGCGCTCCTGAGATCAAAGATCAGCTGAAGGTATTTTGGACAACACCAAAATACACACCGCACGCGTTCGCCGCACACCCCGATGTTCCCGCGGCCGACCGACAGAAGCTGCAGGCAGCACTCAGCATGCTCGACACTACTGAAGCCGGGCGGGCACTGTTAAGCGCTATAAACTTCAAGGGCATCAAAGCCGCCGATAGCCAAAGCTGGAACGATGTCAGGGCACTGAATCTGTCTGTACTCAGCGACGACTAGATTGCCCTGCACTCAGGCACTGACTAGCCTGCATGCCACTGATTCCGGATGCATGCGGCACTGCATCATCTGAACATTCGCCCAGCCACCGAAAGCGTGCGGGCGCTGAAAGGACACATCCGACATGTCACTGAGATTTAAAACCGTAATCGGGGTCGCTCTCATTGAGGCGCTGTTACTCGCGTTGCTCATCGTGACTGTCATGTCCTACCAGCGCACCAGCGCTGAAGAAGCACTGCTTAAGCGCGCCACAACCACCGCCACGCTGTTCGCAACGACCACCAAAGATCCGCTGTTATCACTTGACCTTGCTTCATTGGACGCCTTCAGCCGCGAGTTGATGACTAACCCGGATTTACTCTACGTGCGGGTACTGGCTGAGGACGGCCAGGTATATTCCGAGGCCGGTGCAGTTGAGCTTCTTAACCGCACCTTCTCCGAAGACCTGCATCTGGACGACGTCACCGATGGTGTATTCGATGCGTCAGCGACTATACAAGAAGGCGGCATAGCCTACGGACACGTGGAACTGGGATTCGATACCGGCAGTATCCAGAATATCATCGCTGAAACACGCAACAACGGAATAGGAATCGCGGTGATCGAAATGGGGCTTGTTGCGCTGTTCTCACTGATGCTCGGAACCTACCTGACCCGGCAATTGGAAGTACTGCGAAGCTCAGCCAAACAGATCTCAACGGGGGACTACACAGGCCAGATACCCATCACCAGCAAAGACGAAATCGCAGAAGTTGCCAGCGCTTTTAACCGCATGTCCCAGGCACTACTGGAATCACAGCAAACACGGGACAAGTACGAAGAAGACCTGAGAGAGCTCAACCATACACTGGAGGAACGGGTAGAACGCCGGACCGCAAAGATAAACACCCAGATTGCAGAACTGCAGAACGCCAATAGAAAAATAGAGGAAACCCAGGCCAAGCTGATTCAGTCCGAAAAACTCGCCTCTGTCGGGCAATTGGCAGCCGGTGTTGCACACGAAATAAACAACCCGATAGGCTTTGTACGCAGCAATCTGGCGACTCTGGATGATTACATCAATGTGTACCAGACACTGATAGACAACTATCGCAGCATGAACTCTCTACAAGGCGAGGCACTGGAAGCGCGCCGTCAGGAAATAGCCAGCATCGAGAAATCCGAAGACCTGGACTACATCAACGAAGACATTAAAGACCTGCTAAAAGATTGCCGCGACGGAACCTCTAGAGTGAAGGATATCGTCTCCGGTCTGCGCGATTTCTCTCATATGGGTGGCAAGGGCCGTGACTTGTGCGATCTCAACGCCTGCATTAGCTCGACATTGAAGATTGTTGTCAACGGTTTGAAGAAAAAGTGCGATGTGATCACCGACTTGCAGGATATACCAATGATCATCGCCAATCAGGGTGAGGTAAACCAGATACTCATGAACCTGCTCGTCAATGCCGGACAGGCCATTGATGAAAGCGGCAGCATTGGCGTCAGCACTTCTGTTAAAGATAACATGGCATTGGTTACCGTATCCGATACCGGGTCAGGCATCGATCCCGCCAATATTGAAAAGCTGTTCGATCCGTTCTTTACCACCAAACCGGTCGGCGAAGGGACCGGACTGGGACTGGCGATATCTTACGGGATTATCCAGGACCATGGCGGTGATATCGATGTGAAAAGCGAACTCGGTGTGGGCACCACGTTTACTATCAGCCTGCCATTGCCCGACGAGCAGGACAACGAGCTACCAATAGCGGCCTAGAGCCCGCCACGCCACACAGCATTGCTGATTAAAGATCGACGGTAATACTGCTTTTTTTTGCCGCTGCCGACGATGTGGTGTTGAGGCCCGCGGTACATGCACAACACCGGCAAACAAGACGATCAGTGAACTACCAGGGCCATGATCACCCATCACCGACTTTTACCTCGCACCAGTGCCCATCACCGGCTTTTACCTCGCACCAGTGCCCACCACCGGCTACCGCCCCTTCCAGACCGGCGAACGTTTTTCCAGAAAAGCCTGTTTACCCTCTGCATGATCGTCGCTTTGATACGCGATAGCCTGCAACCCGGCTTCTATAGAAATGGTTTCGTCAAGCGACTTCTCAGCGACCTCCCGAATGACCTGCTTAGTGTAGCGAAGCGACAGCGGTGCGCGCGTCAACAGCCGGTCAGCATAGTCATGAGCATCACTCAGCAATTGCCTGTTTAACACTGCCTGATCGCTGGCGTTTTGATCATCTCCAGCGCGAGCACATACGGCATTAGCCAATCCCAACGATACACACTCCTGTGCCTGCAATTTCTGCCCAAGCGCCATCACCTCATAGGCCTTCTTTGGACCAAGCTGCCGGAGCAAATGCCGGCTCATGCCGCCATCGGGAAGCAAGCCGATGGCAGAAAACGCCAGAAATAAATAGCTTGCGGGGGCCATCAGCACGATATCGCAAGACAGAGCCAGCGCACAGCCTATTCCTGCGGCGGGTCCATTCACCGCTGCGATATACGGCTTAGGCGCTTCGGAGATGCCTAACAGGATAGGCTTGTACTCCTGGTTGAGCCGATCTTCGACAGTCTGCTCTGGCGGGTTGTTATCGACCAGATCAGCGCCGCAGCAAAAGCCCCGTCCAGCGCCGGTGACAATAACCACCCGCACGGAATCATCGGCATTCAACTGCTGCACAGCCTGCAGTAACTCGCGACGAAGCGTGCCATTGCAAGCATTCAAGGAAGCCGGTCGCTGCAGAGTAACAACAGCAATAGCGTTAGCGATTTCCACATCGACGGTTTTTGTCACAGATCCAGTCCTGACCGAAACCGACATCATATTTGACCAGCCGTCCGCACGCAAAATGTTCTGCTAGCCTCCCCTGCACCACCAACCGTTCTGCCAAAGGGACGGCTTTATGATCGGGCACAAAAAAGGCCGGGATGAAACATCATCCCGGCCTTTCTTTACTGCTTGTCAGTAACTAATCAGTAAGTGCGATTTATCTGATAATTCGACAGCGTAAACGTACCGGCACCGTGCCAGATCTCTGTACCCATCAGAATATTCGCCAGGCAATCGGTATCTTTCAAGGGGTATATCCCGTAAGTAGCCGCATTATCCTGTGCATCTCTCAGCAATTCGCTGTAGAGAACAGTCCCGCTGTCAGTCTCATCCATTGCCACGTAAGCCACGTAGTTGAAGTTCGATATCTTCGCGTAGACCTGAAAACGCCTTCCATCAGAAGTGGTTTTGACCGCAACCGGTGCCTGACCGCTTGGCAGGTTATTGCCGGTATGCAGCCACACCATAATCTCCATCACCTGGTTATCTGTCGGCTCTCCGGTGCGCTTGATATCGCATGATTCGTGATAGAACGATTCAATCGCTACGTTGAACTCAGAATCAGAACCGCCGGTGGTGTCTGACGATGAACGTCTGCCTTGAAAATTGTACGCATAATCAATGGTCCACTCAGGCGAGTCGTATTGCTCTACAGGCAGCCCTGTCGTCGCAAAATCTCCTGAAATCTCACCCAGTGATTTAACACCGTATATTACCTCGGGATAGGACTTTGTATTGAATTGCGAACCGTTAGTGTCGTTTGACGCACCCCAGTCCCAGTCGATCACAGGCGCTTTGCCGTTGTCACCATCCACCAGGCTGATTGTTTGATACCACGCCTGGTAAGTTGCGGCACTGGCGTTCCACGGATTATTAGTCAGCAGAAAATCACCATAACGCAGGCCGGGCCAACTCGCGATGCGATCCGGATTGACGGTCTGCGGCCCCTCGTTGGCGTATAAGTCAGCCCCGTTGTCCTTCAACCCTATTGCCGAGCTGCTGAAAAAACCAGACGCCGGGCGGGTCCGATCTTCTGTCGGGACAGTCGGATCAGTTGGGTCCGTATTATCGCGATCGATCGTCGTACTACCGTCATCACCACCTGTATCGGAATCAGAACTGCCGCCACCGCCACATGCAGTTAGTAATGACAAAACTACACACGCCGCACTCAGTCTATATTTCATTATCATCTCTCTAAGCCATTATTCTTATTGCACCAGCTGTCAAAGTCTCGCCACCACTCGCACCACAACTGAGCAATCACGTCGGGGCAATACCTGAACCGCTTCCCGACTGTGGTCGCTCTCGGTGCCAAGTGATATCCACCTGCATCCCGGGGCAAATCCTGAGGAGCATGATCAGTCACTCAACTGCCACAACCCGCCGCTGCTATCAGTCAGAATTTCGGCAGATCATCGCCAAACTAAATACACCAGCTGTCGGCTTGCCCAATCTGTGCTGCAATGCCGCGGATTAGCCAGGACATTGTCAACAACCGTTACAGGGGCCGCAGTGCCCCGGCCCGAATCCAATATCACCCGCTGCTCCGGGCGTGTCTGCCACCTTCACAGATCTATTCCCGTCACAAAGCCTGATCTCACCACTGTGATAGAGTGATCGGTTTTCGCCTGTAACCGGACACTGAATACAGATGAAGATTAGCCCTTCCCGTCTGCCTAACGGCGTTTGGCTGCTGGCGGCAGTGGTCGCTATGGTTGGCTCCAACTCACTGTTACTTGGTCCAATCGCGCCCGACATCGCCCGCGACTTTTCAGTGCGGGTCGACAGCGTACTGACCGCCTCTGCCAATTTCGGTCTGGGGACTGCGGCGAGCGCATTTTTCCTTGCCCGCTACATTGATCGATTCGGCGTGCGACGCGTGCTCACCTGCGCCATAGCAACGCTGATGGCCGCTTTTATCCTGAGCGCACTGGCAACAGCGTCGCTGACCCTGTCTGTGGCGCAATTCATTGCAGGTCTGGCGGCCGGACTGGCACTCCCGGCCAGCTATGCCTGCGCGGCGATCATCAGCCCGCCGAAACAGGAGAGTCGAGTGCTTGGTCTGGTGCTTACCGGCTGGACAATCAGCCTGGTGGCCGGGGTAAGCCTGTCTGCAATTCTTGCTGATCTCGTCCATTGGCGTGCAGTATTCACCACCCTCGCTGTAATGGCAGCGTTGCTGCTTGCATCACTGTTACGAGCCTCACTGCCGGACCGACGCACCGAAACCGTCGCATCTACACCGTTCACCGCGCTTAGCGTCACGGGTGTACCAAGCCTGCTGTTTTTTGTCGCTTGTTATATGACCGCGTTCTACGGTGTCTATAATTTTGTCGGCGACCATCTCGTCAAAGGGCTTGGTAAAACCATTGGTGCGAACGCCTTCATCGCGTTTAGTTATGGTTGTGGCTTTGGTCTGGCAACGATATTCGATCCGCTCCTGGACAAACTACTGGATGGCAGCACGACCACGGCGCGATTAACTCGCAACCAACTCGCGGCAATCGCCCTGGCTTTGCTCACCGCTCTCTATCTGGGGTTGCTATGGGCGTCCTACGGTTTTGCCACCCTGGTGGCCGCTTCCTTTCTCTGGGGACTACTGAACCACATCGGCCTGAATATACTGATCGCGGCATTAAATTCTGTCGATGCCAGACGGCGCGGAGCTATTATGGGTGTCTACAGCGGTGTAACTTATTTATGCATGAGCGTCGGCACACTGCTTTTTGCAGAAATCTACATCAGGGCTGAATTCAGCACGTTGTGCATAGCGGCGGCTGTACTCACACTGACAGGCGCAGTTTCTGCGTGGTTCAGCTCAACTGAGTCTCGAGATCAAACGCCGCCGCCATAAGCTCTCGTGTGTATTGCACCTGAGGATTACCAATAATCTGCTCTGCCTCACCCTGCTCAACCACCTTGCCTGCTTTCATCACAATGATTTCATCGCTGAGCGCACGCACTACTTTTAGATCGTGACTGATAAACAAATAGGCCAGTTGATAACGCGATTGCAAATCACGGAGCAGATCGACAATCTGCGCCTGCACCGACATATCCAGCGCAGAGGTCGGCTCATCGAGAATCACCAGATCAGGCTTTAGCACCATCGCTCGAGCAATCGCAATACGCTGACGCTGACCACCGGAGAATTCGTGTGGGAATCGATTGACACTGGACACCTCGAGGCCAACTTCTTCAATAGCCCCGGCGACGATGTCTGCCCGTTGCTGCTCACTGAGTGTCGGCTGATGTACTTTCAGACCCTCTTCAACAATTTGCATCACTGACATACGCGGGCTCAAACTGCCGAACGGGTCCTGAAACACAATCTGCATACGACGGCGTAGATCACGCAACCCGGCTTTACCCAGCGCATTTACCGACTCACCTCGAAAGTGAATGTCGCCCTCGCTTTTTATCAGTCGCAGCAGCGCCATGCCCAGTGTGGTTTTACCAGACCCGGACTCCCCCACAACGCCTACCGTCCGGCCAGCCTGGACCGACACACTGACACCATCGCAGGCCTTGACATAACTTTTAGTGCGGCCAAACACCCCGCCCTTTACCGGATACCAGACTTTGATATCGTTACCACTGATAACCACCGGGGTGTCTTGTTCGGCACGGACCGGCTTGATACCGGGCTCCGCATCGAGCAATTGTCTTGTATACGGGTGCTGTGCGTGGTTGAAGATATCCGTCGCCGTGCCACGCTCGACAATATGTCCGTTGGTCATCACATGAATGTCATCGGCCATCTTGCGGACAATGCCAAGGTCATGCGTGATCAACAGCAGGCTCATCGATAGACGCGATTTAAGTTCGTTTAACAGTTCGAGTATCTGAGCCTGTATGGTGACATCGAGTGCGGTGGTCGGTTCATCCGCAATCAGCAGGTCGGGTTCATTGGCCAATGCCATCGCGATCATCACTCGCTGACGCTGCCCGCCTGACAACTGATGCGGATAGGCCCCCAGGCGTTGTCGGGCATTTCGTATTCCAACCAGATCCAGTAATTCTAAAACACGATCAGTCGCCGCATTACCGCTAAGCCCTTTGTGCAACTTTAATGATTCTGCAATCTGTTTTTCAATTGAGTGCAATGGATTCAATGACGTCATTGGCTCTTGAAAGATCATGCTGATTTCATTGCCGCGGACCGCCCGCATAATCGACGGACCTGCACCGAGCAGTTCTTCACCCCGGTAATTAATGCTACCGGCCGGATGATGGGCATAGGGGTATGGCAGTAACTGCATGATCGACAGCGCCGTCACCGATTTGCCGGAGCCACTCTCACCCACCAGCGCGACCGATTGTCCCTGCTCTATGGTAAAAGAAACGTCCTGCACCGCCCGCACCTCGGAATCGGCATGGCCGAACGACACAGCGAGATCGGATATAGTAAGCAGCGGCTGACTCATACCGGTCCTGTCTGAGTAAATATTTTTCGCGGGTCAAGCGCATCGCGGACCGCTTCACCGACAAATACCAACAGGCTCAGTAATACAGCCAGCACAAAAAAAGCGGTTAGGCCAAGCCAGGGGGCATGCAGATTTTCACGCCCTTGTTTTAGAAGCTCACCAAGCGATGGTGACCCTGGCGGTAAGCCAAGCCCGAGAAAATCAAGGGCAGTCAAAGTGGTCACCGAACCGCTGAGAATAAACGGCATAAACGTCACGGTCGCTACCATCGCGTTTGGCAGCGTGTGTCGCACCATAATTGTGGTGTCTCCGACACCCAGTGCGCGTGCCGCCCTGATGTACTCAAAGTTTCGTGCACGCAAAAACTCTGCACGCACGACGCCAACCAGTGCCGTCCAGCTGAACAGGGTCATCAGAAACAACAAACTGAAGAAGCTCGGCTTGATAACACTGGCCATGATGATCAGCAGGTATAACACTGGTAAACCTTGCCAGATCTCGATAAATCGCTGAGCGATAAGGTCGAGCAAGCCACCGAAGTATCCCTGCACAGCACCCGCAGCAACTCCGATGACAGATCCGAAAAAAGTTAACAGCAAGCCAAACAGCACCGATATGCGGAAGCCATAGATCACACGGGCCATCACATCACGACCTTGATCGTCCGTGCCCAGCCAGTGTCTGGCCGTGGGCTGTGTCGGTGGCGGCGAGGCGAGTTCAAAATCAATAGTATCGTAGGAAAACGGTATGATTGGCCAGATCATGCTGCCTTTTTCGTTGATTAAATCTTTTATGTACGGGTCGGTGTAGTCGGCTTCGGATTCAAACTCACCACCAAAGTCAGTTTCGGTATAGGTATTAAAAACCGGGAAGTACCAGTTACCATCGTAGCGCGCGGCAATTGGTTTATCGTTGGCGACTATCTCTGCTGCCATCGATACGACAAACAGCACGCCGAATATCCATAACGACCAGTAGCCACGGCGATTGCGCTTGAAGTTTTCAAAGCGGCGTTGATTCAACGGACTCATTAAAAGTTCCGGCTTTCGAAATCAATACGCGGATCGATAACGTGATACATCACATCACCCACCAACTGCAGTATCAGACCGAGCAGGGTAAAAAAATACAGGGTAGCGAATACCACCGGGTAATCTCTATTTATAGTCGCCTCCCACCCAAGCAATCCTAAGCCATCCAGTGAGAATACCACTTCGATCAGGATCGACCCGGTAAACAAAATACTGATAAATGCACTGGGAAACCCTGCAATCACAATAAGCATGGCGTTGCGAAACACATGGCCGTACAAAACCTGCCGCTCACTGAGGCCTTTAGCACGCGCTGTTTGCACATAGAGCATGTTGATCTGATCAAGAAAAGAGTTTTTCGTCAGCATGGTCAGACTGGCAAAGCCGCTAATGACCATTGCCAGTACCGGCAGAGTAATATGCCAGAAGTAATCCAGGATGCGCTGACCGGCAGACATTTCATCCCAGCCATTTGACGTGAGACCACGCAAAGGGAACAAATCTAAGTAACGACCTCCGGCAAACAGAATGATCAATAGAATGGCAAACAAAAAGCCGGGGATAGCATAGCCAAAGACTATGCCCGCACTGCTCCAGACATCAAAGCGCGAGCCGTCCTTGACGGCTTTTCGGATACCTAACGGGATAGATATCAGGTACACCAGCAAGGTGGTCCAGAGACCCAGACTGATTGACACCGGCATTTTGTCGAGCACCAGATCCATCACACTCTGATCTCGAAAGTAACTGTCGCCGAAGTCGAAGCGCGCATAGTTCCAGACCATTGTAATAAATCGCTCATGCATGGGCTTATCGAACCCAAACTGCCGCTCTAAATCGGCAATGATTTCCGGGTCAAGCCCTTGTGCGCCACGGTATTTTGAGCTGTCACTGCCGGATTGGCTGCTGCTCTGGTTATTCGAGGCCTGGGTATCTCCGGCCTGCCCCGAAAACGCGGCAGTGGCGTCAGTGGCATTGCCTCGCATCTCGGCAATTAACTGCTCTACCGGCCCGCCGGGGGCGAATTGAATCACCACAAAATTGATGATCATAATCCCCAGCAATGTGGGGATGATCAGCGCCAGGCGCCGTAGAATATAGGCAAACATACTTTAGCGCAGTCCGCACGAATACCAGTAGATTTGCATCAGTCTATCTGTCTAGCGTCAGCTTGGAATCCAGTGTGGTATCAAGCCACCAGCTACCCGGAAAGCCGGTGCTGTATTTGGGTTGCGTGCCGGGCTTGCCAAAGCGGTTCCAATAGGCCAGACGATGTATCTTGTTATAGAACTGAGGGATTACATAGTTATTCCACAGCAACACCCGATCAAGCGACCTGGAATACACTTTCAGTTGCTCGAGTGACTCAGCTGAGACTATTTTCTCGATCAGCTCATCAACCACAGGATTTTTGATACCGCCCATATTAGCCGAGCCGCGTTCGTCGGCAGCAGCACTGCCGTAATACGACCGAAGCTCTGCCCCCGGTGGTGGGAAGAAGTTGAGAAATACAATAATAATATCGAAGTCGAAGTCATCTACCCGCACCTGATACTGAGCGCTGTCAACAACGCGGAACGACGCATCGATACCGGCCTTTTTCATATTTTGAACAAACACCGCATTAACACGCTGGCCGTCAGGCTGACGCAGCAGAATCTCAACCGTCAGTTGCTTGCCATCCTTCATTAGCTTGCCGTTTTCAAAGTTCCAGCCAGCCTCTTTAAACAGTCGTATAGCCTCACGTACCTGCTTGCGATTTCTACCACTGCCATCGGTCACCGGTGAGATGTAGGCTTCGGTAAAGAGCTCGGCAGGCAGCTGATCCCGATAGGGCTCCAGCACTTCCAGCTCATCGGCCTTGGGCTTCCCTTCTACACCGTAGTCGGAGTTAGGAAAATAACTGTTTATGCGCTCGTATTGATCGTACAGAATGGTGCGACGAGTGGTTTCGAAGTCATAGAGATTTTCAAACGCCAGCCGTACCCGCTGATCGTCAAACGGGCTGCGGCGCATGTTCATGAAAAACGCCTGAATACCACGCGGGGTATTATCAGCAGGGGTATCAAGGATGATTTCGCCGTCGTCAACCTGATCGATTTTGTAGGCAGTGGCCCATCGCTTTGAGCTGTTCTCGGAGCGAAAGTCGATATCGCCCGCTTTAAACGCCTCGAGCATTACTTCAAGGTCGCGGTAATAGTCGTAGCGAATGGTGTCAAAGTTATTCAGACCTTTGTTGATCGGCAAATCCTTGCCCCAGTAATCTTCGACCCGCTGATAGGTAATTGATCGACCGGCATCCACCTTGGAAATGTAGTAAGGCCCTACTGTAGGAGCCGGTGTCAGGTAGGTTTTACTGATGTCTTTATCCGCCCAGTATTTGGCAGAAGCCGGGCTCATACCAGCGGCCAGCAACAATGGTTTCATGCTGCCGGTAGTTGTGAAGTTGTATTTGATCTGGTGATCTGACAGGACCTCAAGACTTTCTATTTCTTCGTAAAATGACTGTAGAAAAGGCCGGCCATGTTCGCGGATCGTTTTAAATGCAAACTCAAAGTCCGCCGCAGTTACCGGCGTACCGTCATTAAAGCGCGCTTCTTTGCGTAAGGTGAATTTAATCCAGCTCTTGTCTTCCGGGTATTCTGCAAACTCGGCGATAGACGCATACGCACTTGAGAGTTCATCGTCGGAGCCAGACATCAGGCTATCACCGGTCAAGCCAATACTGCGCGGCCACTCACCCTTGAGAATATAGCTGTTCAGGCTGTCGAAGCTGCCAAACGCCCCTAACACAATAGACCCGCCACGCGGTGCGTCCGGATTGGCATAGGGAAAGTGGTCGATACCCTCTTTGTAGAGTGGCTCTCCAAACTCAGCCAATGCCCAGGTTTTAGTGTCTGCCGCACTCGCAACAGGGGCATAAGACACCACCGCAACGAAGAACGCCGTGGCAATAGCAGATAGTGTAGAGATGAGTGATTTATTCATGGCTGTGAGTTCGCTGGGGCCCGCTTTTTTTCATGATTGGTTACCACGCTACGACTCGCCGCGTGGAAAAAGGTTGTCACTAAACCAGTAAACGTTCACCCGTAAACGCGCGTAACCCGGACAATCTACATTCAAGGGTCAAGCTTCACGTGCAACCACAACCATCCGTAATTGAAGGGTTACTCACTGGTATATCAACCTTTTCTGACACCCTTTAGTCTAGCAGCTGTTCACGCATGGGTAGCAGTTTTACCAGCTTACCCTTTTGTCAGATCGCGTTGTCCTACCCCCGCGCACCCATTTGACCAGCAGTCAATCTGTACGGCCCCATTGCTGCTGCCAGCATGGCAGCAAATCATTGTCGGCCGGCGATGCTTCATAGACGCCCCGGGCAATGGCTCGAGCCAGGCAAATTGAAGCCGCATGGCAGAGCTCAGCCTGATCGGCAAGCGGGTCCGGCATCTGTCGCCGGCCGGTGCTGATCGCAAACACCAGATCACCATCAAACGGCGTATGGGACGGTACAATCGCCCGCGCCAACCCATCGTGCGCGGCCACCGCCATGCGCTGTGCCTGTGCCACCGTAAGGGTCGCGTCGGTAGCCACAAGCGCCACGGTGGTGTTCGCTTTCGGATTAGTTGACAAACGCGGATCGCATAGCTGCAGCTCGGCAGCGGTGGCACGTATGCCATACCCGCCAAACTCATCGCCCAGCTCGAAAGGCGCTGCCCAGAAATGCCCGCTTCCAGGTGTTGTAACACTGCCACGTGGATTCACCACAACCAAAGCACCAACCGTGTGCCCGTTACTGCTAACGACAGAAGCGGAACCAAGCCCGCCCTTGATATCGGCACAAGTAGCGCCGACACCTGCACCGACACTTCCGAGCGCAAACTCAGTCCCGGCAGCAGCAAAAGCCAGCTCACCGAGCTGCCGGTACGGATTGCTGCGCCAGTTTTTGTCACCGCCGTTGAGCAGGTCAAAAATAATGGCAGAAGACACTAACGGCACCCGGGCCGGCCCGACGGCAAAACCCCGACCAGCCCGGTGCAGGGCATCGGTGACGCCTGACGCGGCATCCAGACCGAACGCCGAGCCCCCCGAAAACACAATGGCATCGATTGCCTCGACAAGTTTGTCCGGCGCCAGCAAATCAGTTTCACGCGTCCCGGGTGCCCCGCCGCGAACATCCACAGCGGCGATAAACGGCTGATCGGCCAGCACAACCGTAGCACCGCTTTTAAGCGAGTGATCACCGGCATGGCCAACACGTAGATCAGCGACATCAGTGATTAGATTTGCAGGGCCTGTTTCCACCGCTGGACGGCCTCCTCGTTAAACGTTATCGGACTGACAAATGCCGGGAAACGGCAAGCATCCCCAAAACCATGGATTGCCTGGACAATCAACCTGACGGTCCGGTATCGACCAGTCAATGCGCTACCAACCGGGTGATCACCGTATCCCACCATGCTCTGTTTCAGCGAGTGCACTTTACTTCACCATGCGTGACCGGTACCCGGCTACCACCATGCACACTACTGATCAGCTGTGAAACGCCGCAACCGTTTTCAATACAGAAAACCCATGCAACGCCTCAAACCCTTTTTCCCGACCATGGCCGGACTTCCCGACGCCCCCGAACGGTAATTCAACCCCGCCACCAGCGCCATAGTTATTTATAAACACTTGCCCCGCGCGCAGTGCTTTAGCAAGCCGCATTTGACGCGCGCCATCGCGTGTCCATACCGAGGCGACCAGACCAAACTCGGTACCGTTGGCGATTTGAATGGCCTGTTGCTCATCGTCAAACGGAATAACCACCTGCACCGGCCCGAAGATCTCCTGCTGCGCCAGCACGTGATCGCAGCCGACATCGGCAAACAGCGTTGGTGCAACGTAATGACCACCGTCAGGTGCATCGGCGACAATCTCGCCCCGCACCACCTGATCGAGATCAGCCCCTTTGCTTAAGTAGCCTTCAACGATAGCCTTCTGCCGCGCCGATATCAGCGGCCCGATATTTAGATCAGCACTGGCCGGCCCGACGCGCAAGGCGGTGTATTTTTCAGCCAGTCTGGCGACCAGGTTATCGTACACACCGCGCTGCACCAGCAACCGTGAGGACGCTGAGCAGGTCTGCCCGGCATTTTGAATACCGGCGTTAACCAGAAACGGTAAGGCGGCATCCAGATTGGCATCATCAAACACCAGTTGCGGTGATTTTCCACCAAGCTCCAATGTCACTGGAACAACGTTTGGCGCTGCAGAGGCTTGAATAATCGAGCCCACATTCACAGATCCGGTAAACGAAATATGGTGAATTCCCGGGTGCGATGCGAGCGCCGCGCCGGCTTCTTCCCCTAAACCTGTCACCACATTCAAGGCACCGGCGGGCAAGCCGGCCTGCCGCGCAATGTCCGCAAACATAAGTGCCGTCAGGCAAGCTTCTTCCGCGGGTTTCAAGACACAGGCATTGCCCATCGCCAGCGCCGCCCCGACCGAGCGTCCGATGATCTGCATCGGGTAGTTCCACGGGATTATATGTCCGGTAACACCATGCGGTTCGCGCAGGGTATAGACGGTATAGCCGTCGAGGTACGGCAGGGTTTCACCGTGTACCTTATCAGCAGCCCCACCGTAGTATTCGAGGTAGCGTGCCAACGCTAGGGCATCGGCCCGTGCCTGAGTCAGGGGTTTACCCACGTCCAGTGCTTCAAGTTCAGTCAGCTGCTCAACGTTTTGCAGCACCAACTGCCCCATGCGTGTCAGCACTCTGCCACGCTCTAAAGCCGTCGCCTTGCCCCACGCCCCGGACAGCGACGATTGCGCCGCTGCAACAGCGAGATCAATATCCTCAGGGTTACCGGCGGCTATTTCACAGATCGCTTCACCGGTAGACGGGTTCTCAAGTAGTATCCGCCCGGTGCTTTGAGACGGCTGCCATTTACCATCAATAAAACAATGGTTGCTCGCAAATGGTAGATTCATAAAGAACTCGCTTAATTTATCGACTCTGTTTATCCCGATACACCGTGCCACAGATTGATATACTTGCGCCACCTCTGTACGCACACCAACGATCAGCCCCTGCCCGCCCGGCAACCCCCGGGGTTCAACTCGAAACCACCTCGAATGCCACAATTCAGTATTACAACGTCTGTCGGCATTCCGCTGCTCTTCGTATTTTTGTGGAGCACCGGTTTTATCGGCGCTAAATACGGCCTTCCCTACGCGGAGCCTGTCACTTTTTTACTGGTCCGCATGATCATCGCAGCGCTGTTGCTGTTGATCATCTGCGTTCTAACAAAAGCCACCTGGCCTCGCTCACCTGCCGCTTATCTGCATGCCTTCGTAACCGGACTTCTCATTCACGGGATCTACCTCGGGGGCGTTTTCATTGCTATCTCAAAAGGACTCGATGCCGGCATCAGTGCGCTTATTGTCAGTCTGCAGCCGCTAATGACGGTGGCGTTGTCAGTGGTGGTGTTACAGGAAGCAATCAGCAAACAGAAAACCCTTGGTATTGCACTTGGCCTGGTTGGCGTATTGGCAGTCATCTCATCACGTGGTTTCGGCGCAGACGGACTGGTCGTCGCCGGTGTAGTTTTCTGTGTTTTTTCACTTATCGCGATATCAGTCGGCACCGTTTATCAAAAACGCTTCAACCAGGGCACACAACTGCTGCCTTCAGTCTGCTTACAGTACATAGGTAACACATTATTTCTGTTCCCGATTGCCGTCACTTTTGAGACGATGCAAATAAACTGGACACCCTCATTTATTTTTGCACTGGCGTGGCTGGTTCTGGTGTTGTCACTGGGGGCTGTTCTACTGCTGATGTGGTTGCTAAAACGTGGCAATGCCGGCCAGGTCGCCAGCTTGTTTTATCTGGTGCCGCCATTTGCTGCTGTCGAAGCGTGGGTATTATTCGGTGAAACACTGTCGCTACCAGCTATCGCAGGCATTGGGTTGTGCGTACTGGGGGTGGCGCTGGTTCAACGTGCAAATCCTGCAGCGTGATGACAGCGCACCGCGATGTCAGTTTATTCAGGCTGCCGCTTGAAGTAGACCAAACCACCTACACACTCTCCGAAACCACGTAAAATAGAAACGGCCCGGGCAGTCCGCCTGTCACGCGACACAATCGCCGGCCATGCTCAAATATTCACCGTCAGTAAACACAAGGTAATCCCTAATGGAAGATGAAAACTCATACACCCCGCCAGCAGTCTGGAAATGGGACTCTGAAAGCGGTGGCACTTGGGCCAGTATTAATCGCCCGATAGCCGGTGCTACCAGCGAAAAAGAACTGCCCGTCGGCAAGCACCCGCTGCAGCTCTATTCCCTGGCAACACCTAACGGTGTAAAAGTCACTGTCATGCTTGAAGAGTTACTGCAAGCGGGTTTCAGTGGTGCTGAATACGACGCCTATCTGATTAAAATTGGCGATGGTGATCAGTTTGGCAGCGGCTTTGTCAGCGCTAACCCCAACTCAAAGATACCGGCGATGGTAGACCACAGCACCGACACCCCGACCCGGGTTTTCGAGTCCGGCGCGATATTGCTTTACCTGGCCGAGAAGTTCGGTGCATTCCTGCCGACAGATCACGCCACGCGCACAGAATGTTTATCGTGGCTTTTCTGGCAAATGGGCAGCGCCCCCTATCTGGGTGGTGGCTTTGGCCATTTCTATAAATACGCCCCCGTTAAAATTGAGTACTGTATTGATCGCTTTACAATGGAAACAAAGCGTCAGCTGGACGTACTGGATCGGCAACTTGCAAACAATAAATTTATCTGCGGGGACGAATACACCATTGCCGATATCGCCATCTGGCCGTGGTACGGTCAGGTTATCCTGAATACCGTTTATGAAGCCGCCGAATTTCTGGAAGCCCACACCTATGAGAACGTCAATCGATGGGCCAATGAGATACAAAATCGGCCCGCCGTAAAGCGCGGCCGAATGGTGAATCGAAGCTTTGGGCCTCTGGAACAACAACTCCATGAGCGACATGATGCAAGTGACTTCGAGACAAAAACACAAGATAAAATAGAAGCCGTCAGCCAGTAGTCTGTGCAGCAACGCGCTACATCGCGAGCACGTGCCGTAGCAAGGGTAAAAACTCGATACTGTGTGACGCATCGTTACATGCGCACCGCCAAATTGATGGTGAAACTGACCCCGCTATGGCGCGTGAGCCGCAGCAGACATTATACGAATTGACCTTCCTTATCTGGTTTTGCATCAGCCTGTGCACGTTAGCCGGGCTGAAAGCCACGCGACAAAGCTCAACCTCAATTCACAAGTGCTACCTTGTGACTGGGGTATAATGCACCACGGCAAACTAAAACAGTACGGCTGACCGTGCCGGCGGCTCAGTACATCAAGTAACCCTGCCCCGGTGTTACTGGCTGACACACCTGCCGTGCGACCAAGCCAAAATCTCTGGCAATCAATGTGGTAATTGCTTGTTGTTTTTTCAGTGGCTTATCACTGGTCATACGCAATCCACGTTAAGACAGACACCCGCACACGGAACACAGTATCGCGCTTGATTACTTTAACCAAAAATACTATACCCAACATTAATGCTATTAAAAACATTCCCGGTGTTTATGCGATAACTCTCATCACGACAATTAATGCATACGTATGCGAAAATGCTATAGTTCGTCGCCATTTGTATATACAATTGCACAACCGCTGATCAGTACGGCGTACATTTGCGTAAAGGCTCAACAGACTGATGCAACGAGGCCCAATGACATTCAGGTCGCCCACACCCAACCAATGGCTTTAACCTTCGCCACGAAAGTTAAGTCACATGTTTGAAATGCCGACTTTCAAACAGTTGCGCTACCTGATAGCTCTGGAAGAGCATTTGCATTTCGGCAACGCAGCAACCGCTTGCTCAATATCCCAATCAACATTCAGCACGGCGATAAAGGACCTTGAGTCCACACTCAATGTCACCCTGGTAGATCGAACAAACCGCAGCGTTGTTTTCACCCCAGTCGGCGGCCAGATTGTTACTGAGGCACGCTCCGTTATTGCCGGGCTGGACAATGTTGTAAAACTAGCCAATGCCACCCAACGCCCACTTAGCGGGCAGCTAAGGCTAGGTACAATCCCGACGGTAGCTCCGTTTATCCTGCCGAAACTGGTACCGGCTATCCGTCGAAAATTCCCAACCCTGGAACTCCATCTGAGTGAAGAAAAAGCCAGCGTGATCCACAGAATGCTGATTGACGGCGATCTGGATCTATTACTACTTGCACTTCCCTGCAACCTGCCCGGCACAGATACATTGGCGATTTTTGAAGATCCGTTTGCTGTCGCCTACCACCAAAACACAAAACTACTCGACCAGAACAACATTACCCACAGCAGTGTCAGAGATCACTCCATACTGCTGCTCGAAGAAAAACACTGTATGCGGGCACAGGCCATGGACGCGTGCAGTCTTGCAACACCGGAAAAAATAAGTACCTTCACAGCAAGTGATATCCATAGCCTCGTGCAGATGGTCACCAATGATCTGGGAATTACCTATATCCCACAAATCGCTATTGACAGCGGTGTATTAAAAAACACCCCGATCAAAACCAAACAACTTGCAGATAACTGCTCCCGAACAATAGGACTGGCCTGGCGCAAGGGCAGTGAGAGAGAAGCTGAATTCACCTTAATGGCCGAAGTTATCAGGGAAAGCGCCCCCCAAACAAAGTAATAGACTACCGGCCAGGTACACTAATTCTAAACAGTCAAGTCCGCACACCCCAATGCCGAAAACCACCCGCTATGGGCCTGACCACGCTGACAACGCGTTATTATCCAATCACCGGCGTATCGAAAATCACACACAATGGACGGCACCAGTTACCACCGCGTCACGGCCTGCAACAACAACAGACCTGGCGGCAACACTGCAATGCATTAGCGCTGCCCGCCAATCAACGTGAAGGGAGGTTGCTCGCAGGGCGTGACGCCATCTGATCGACACCCATAATCAGTTGCTCGATAGTTGCAGACTGGCACGCAGATGCTCCGCCGCAGCGCTGATAGCTTCAGACGGGTTCGCCGTTATCTCCAATGCCAGTACATAGTCATTCAGTGCAGGTAGACCATGCTCCCCGTCGAGACGAATGATCCCCCCGCCACAGCTGGACAACGGGATAGGGGCAATGGCCAGGTCGGCAAGCATCGCCGCCCGTTGCCCGGAAATATGAGCACTCATAAAAGCGATTCGATAGGGTCTTCCCTCAGCCTCAAGACTTTCAATGGCATTGGAGCGCCACGAACACCCCTCCTCCCAAACAGAGATGGGCACCGGATGATTTTCCCATGCCACCCCGTTGCGAGCACCCGCCCAGACCAAAGGCTCGCAGAGCACAACTTCAGTTTGATCACGCTCAGCGGCCTGTGGTGTTGTGGCATAGAGACACAAATCCAATTGTCGTTTTTTTAGCTTTGAACGCAGGTTGCTGGAGCTGTCGACAACTACGTCCAGATTTACACAGCAGTGAGTGGCTGCAAATCGTTGCAACATACCCGGCAACTGCCTTTCAGCAACATCATCGGGAGCACCAAGCCGGACGACGCCCTGAATCTCAGGCTCTACAAAGCGGGACATCATTTCGCGATTAAGCGCCAGCAGCCGCCGACCGTGCTCCAGCAACAGATTGCCTTCAGCCGTCAACGCCACAGAACGGGAATCCCGGGTGAAAAGCGGCTTCCCTACCATTTCCTCAAGGCGCTTCACCTGCATGGAAACCGCCGACGGAGTGCGGAACACCGATTCAGCGGCAGCAGAGAAGTTTCCGGTGTCGGCAATAGCAACCACTGTTTTCAGTAAGTCGAGCTCGAGCAAGGGTGTTTGCTCAAATGGTCTGGAATTCATGCAGTTACCCGAACAATCAATTTAATTGATAGATAAAATTAAAACTATTCGTTTGATTGAACCATATTTTCCACCGATAGTCCACCCATGCAGACGAACACTGCAAGCCAACCAAGCCACCAGGCGCGGAAACACCCCCAGGGAGAACACCATGAACACGTGCTGCATCGGGATAGATTGCAAACCTGCGACAGACCAGACTTACGATTCCGCAAAACCACGCTCACTACTGAAAATGGCGACGTCGTGGATTGCCGACTACAAACTGCGCACAGCTGATCGTGCTGCACTGAAGGACCTCTCGGCACTGAATGACGACCTGCTAAAGGACCTTGGATTAACGCGCGCCGATGTACACCGGGCAAAGCAGACGCCTTGGGAACGCAATCCCGTGGGGGAGCTGGCAAACATTGCGCGACGACGAGGGAATTGGTAGTGGTCAGTGCTGGCTGACAATCCAAAAACAACGGAAGTTATCGATTAGACGCCCAGCCCATTTGCCGGCCCACATCTTCAACAGGCACAAAAAAGCCACCTTGCGGTGGCTTAGTTGTCGGGTTTGGTGGAGGCGGGGGGAATCGAACCCCCGTCCGCAAGCACTCCGCCCTTGGCGCTACATGCTTAGTTTCGTCATTAATTTAACATCATCGACCCGACG
>CALKXD010000231.1 GCA_938003855.1 uncultured Granulosicoccaceae bacterium
GGATTGGGGTGGGTTTGTGTGTTGGATGTTTGTTGATTGATGGCCTTGCTGACGCTGCGGGTTTCCATGTGTGGAATGGTGGTGTGTTTGTGTGTTTGTGTGTTTGTGTGTTGGTTGTTTGTTGATTGATGACCTTGCTGACGCTGCGGGTTTCCCTGTTTGGGGTGGTGGTGTGTTTGTGTGTTGGTTGTTTGTTGATTGATGGCCTTGCTGACGCTGCGGGTATCCCTGTTTTTTTATGGCTGCGTTTGAGGGTGGGCATTGTGGCGTTTCGGCGCAGATTCGATGTTGGCGTTTCGAATCCGGGGGGTGTGTTTGACTTTTTAGTGGCGGCTTATGGCTCAAACTTGGTTTGGCATACCTGCTGCAATGTCATCAATGACGGGGCAATACCACCAGGATGTTACGCCGTACTTTTTTCCTGAGTAGATGGATCTGCTTGGTGTCGGATACGCATGGCAATAAAAGGAAGTAAAAGACGCAGTCCAGCCTCCATTGTCGAGCCGCTTGAAGCCCGCATCCTGTATTCTGCAGATCTCTTTACCGTTGATCTGATTGGTGAAGGGCTTGATGATGAAAGCGCGTTAGCCACACAGTCACTGTCGCTCTTGCCGCATGCGCTGTCGCAGTCAGTGACTGAGTCGGGCGATTTGTTGATGCCCGGGAACCCGGCGCAAACGCGGCCTGCGCCCTCCACGACTGCTCCTGCGCTACCGGAACTCAGCGTTGTGGTTTCAAATGCTGCGCTGACCGCGTCAGTTGCAGAGCGTCCCGATTCGGGCTCCGGGGCATTACTAACAAACCCGCTCTCTGGCCAGCAGATAGAGTCGTTAAGGCACAATGCTGCTGTCGCTGAAGATTCACCGGGGTCTGTCGATCCGCTGGATAGCTTCTTGTTACCTGCGCACACTTTGCAGCCTGGTGTTGAGGCCACGGGTGAAACTGAAAGTTCTATCCCTGAAAGCGCTAAAAGTCGAACGCCCCGATCGGCTGGCGATTTGGCAACCTCTGTTGATGATGATCACTTTATCCCGCCCGCCATCCCTCTTGAGCACTCCGTCCAGTATGTTTTTATCGATCCGGCTGTCAAGAGTCCGTCGACATTGCTGGCGAGTCTGCGTGATAGCGGGGATCAGGATGTAGAGTGGCAGATCGTCTGGCTGGATGCGGACGTGGATGGTCCGCAGCAAATTACTGATGAATTGACCGGGGTCACCGGTGTGGATGCGGTCCATCTGCTGAGTCACGGCGATGGCTACGGTATAAATATCGGTAACTCACGTTTTGATCTTGATTCGATAGATGAATACTCTGTTGATCTGTGGGCCTGGGGTCAGGCACTAGACGCTGATGCAGATTTCCTGATTTACGGGTGTGATCTTGCCAGCACGGAATCAGGGCGCGAATTGATCGATGTCATCGCCCTGTTGAGCAACGCTGATGTTGCCGCCAGCGATGACACTACAGGCCACACCCGACTCGGGGGTGATTGGGAACTGGAGTATGAACTCGGCGAAGTGACTACGGCTGTGGCGATCGCACCGCAAGCACAGCGGGCATGGTTGGGCACACTCGATATCACTGGTAATCTGGTTGCTCATTATGAATTTGAAGAAAACGGCGGCGGTGCAGTAACTGACACAAGTGCTAACAGCAACGACGGCACGTGGGTCAATCCACCGGCGTGGAGTAGTGATAGCGCTGTGGGGTCATACTCCCTGGACTTTACCGGTGATTCCAGCGGTAACAATGCGGTGGTCAATATAGCGGACGATGCATCGCTGGATTTCAGTGGCGATTTTTCGGTGGCGTTCTGGTACAACGCCAGCGTGGCGCAGGGTTTTGGCACCCGACTTGTCGGCTCACACGATGGTAGTGATGGCTTTTCTATTTACGCCGGCGCCACCGGGGATCTGTCATTTTACCTGGAGGGAAGTAGCAACGTTTTTACCGAAACGCGCGCGGGAGGCTTGATCGCAGATGGTAACTGGCATCACGTGGTTGCCACAAACACCAGCGGCACACTTCGACTGTATATCGACAACTCCACCAGTGGAAGTGGTGGCGGGTCGGTTGGCATTGTTGATCCTGCCGCGCCGCTGACCATTGGTGGCGATAACGCGGCCATCGGTGACTTTGAAGGCAAGCTTGATGACGTCCGGGTATACACGCGTGCACTTGACGCCAGTGATGTAACCGAGTTGTACAACCACACGGGGTCTGGCCCGACCACATTCACTGTGACTAATACCTCTGACTCCGGCGCAGGGTCGCTGCGCCAGGCAATTATTAATGCCAATGCAAACTCCGGCGCAGACACCATTGTTTTCAGTATCGGCGGTATCGGTACTCAGGTCATCAACCTTGCTTCAGACCTGGAGTCTATAACTGAGCAAATCACCATTGATGCTTCAACACAGACTGGCTGGATTGAGGGCAGCTATTTGCCTGTCGTGATTGATGGTGGTAGTGCTTTTAGCGGATTGGACTTCGCTGCAACAGCCGACAACAGCGAGGTACGCGGGCTTGTTATTCGCGACATAGTGGGGGCGGGAATTGAGATAAAGGCCGGTGCCGACGGGATTACCGTTGCGGGAAACTGGTTTGGTCAGTTTAACTCTGACGGTACTGATGCTGGTGATTCAGAATCTAATGACTATGGCGTGCGAAGCTATGGTGACAACGAGACCATTGGCGGCAACACCATAGCGGATCGTAACGTGTTTTCTGGAGATTCGTACGGGGTGATTATTCGCGGCACCAGTACCAACACCCAGGTTTCCGGAAATTTCTTTGGAACAGCTGTGTCAGGCAATACACTGCTTGGTAATGCGTATTTCGGTATCTTACTGCAGGAGTCAGCAGCTGGAAACACTATCGGTGGCGCTACGCCGGCTCACGGTAATGTCATTGCCGGGATGGCCCAAAACGCCATTCGTACGACTAGTGAGGGCAATGACAACAATACCATACAATACAACTACCTTGGTATGTCCTATGACGGAGAAAGCCGTTTAGGAAATAGCAGGTCTGGTATCTATATTGTGGGAGGTGGCGATAGCAATCAGATACTCGATAATACAATCGCCGGTAGTGGTTACGCAGGAATAGAGCTGAACGGGCTGTCGGCTGACACGGTGATTCAAGGTAACTTTATAGGTACTGATGCCACCGGCACTCAACACTGGGGCAATTATGAACAAGGCATACTGGTAGACGGTGATGTCACCAATACCACTATCGGTGGAGTTGGTGCCGGAGAAGGAAACGTAATTGCCTATAGCGGATTAAATTCACTACCTTATGATTCCGGGATATCTATTCAAGGCGGCTCGACAGGCAACCTGATCCGGGGTAATAGCATCTATTCCAATACCGGTATCGGCATCGACCTGAGCGCAGGCTCAGATGACGGGCCGAACGCCAACGATGTCGGTGATGTGGATTCGGGTGGCAATGATCAACAAAACTGGGCAATTCTGAATTCCGTTTCTATCGCAGATGACGGCACACTTGGCTATGAACTCGACACCAGCACGTTGATCGATCGAGCCTACTACTTTGACTTCTACGCGAGCACTGACCGGGATGGTGGGCGGGTTGAAGGTAACCGCTATCTGGGCACAACAACAATGATCACCGACGGCAGTGTCGAAACCGGTACTATTACTGGTATCTCACTGGCGACCGGAGAGTATGTAACGGTTGTGACCTCGGACGCATTAGGTGGGAACAGCTCTGAATTCAGTAACTATGCGGTTGCGGTTGACAGCGATCCCGGTGCAACCGTTCCGGGTGAATTACAACCAGCGGCAACCACCGAAGGTGGATTGAGTCTGAACCATGATGGCGGCGACAGTGCGAATCTTGTGGTTGAAAGTGACGGAAGCACTTCAAGTATTGGCAGCCTGATCGGTGGCCTGAATACAATGTCTATTGAGCTGGACTTTGCGCTTGCTGATGCAAGCCGGCAGACACTGCTGTCTTACGCCGCCACAGAGCCTGAAGGTAACGATTTCTTTATACGTGTAGGCGAGTCGACAGGTTATGGGTACATTGAGGTCATTCTCAACGGTACAACAAATCAGCTCATCGCAATCGCTGAGGACTACGATTTTCTACTGGACGGGAATCGCCACCAGATTGCGTTTACCTGGGACGACAGTGGCAGTAACGGTGACTGGGCGCTCTACGTCGACGGTACGCTTCGGGAGTCAGGGTCGGGATTCGCCGTTGGCGAAACTTTCGCAGGAGACGCGAGTACCGGCACGCTTATGTTTGGCCAGGAGCAGGATGTGCTCAATGGCGGTTACAACCCCGCTGATACGTTTCGAGGAACCTACTACGATGCACGAATCTTTAATGACGTAAGAAGTGGCACTGAAGTACTGGCAAGCCATCGCAGCGATCTGCCCTATGACGAACCCGGCTTGATTGCAAACTGGCGGTTTGATCGATTGTCGCGGGATAATCTTGTCCCTGATACTGTCAATGCCAACCACCTGGCATTGCGCCAGGTCAACGATGTCGCCTTCACCAAGAGCGATGCTAAACTGACATTTTCAATCGATGAAAACGCGGTCGACAGGACGGTCGTCGGTAGCGTCGCCGGGGTGGATGCCGAGCGCGAAGCATTAATCGCCTACTTGCTTGCCGCTGATTCAGCGCTTGTCTATGACGATGTGTCGAACAAATTCTACAAACCAGTCTCTGGGGCGATCAACGCTGGTGTGGCCGATACAACTGCATCGTCAACCTTGTTAAATGGTGTTGGCGGTGCACTGCCTACCATTGAATCAATTCATCAGAATAACAATGTGCAAGGCCTGATCGCTGCCACTGGCGAGAGTGGCGTGTGGTTGTCAGGAACGGATGCCGCAGTTGCTGATCAATGGCGTTGGTCGGATGGTGCTTTGTTTTACGCCGGTGGGGTCGATGGCACTAACATCGACGGCCGGTTTGAGAATTTCTCCGCTACTGAACCCGATGGTGGAACGAACACCTCCCTCACCCGCTTGTCTATGGTGTCTTCAGGGGAGTGGAAAGACAGTTCGGCTTCCCTGCTGTCCACGGCAATGGTGGTTGAGTGGGATGCTGACACCGTGTTAGATAATGCCGGTGCTGTCGGTGAGCAACCATTGAGTTACTCAATTCAGTCTCAGTCTGTCAGCGGCGCATTTGCCATTGATGCTGATTCGGGAGAGATCACCGTGGCTGACGGTGCATTGCTGGATGCCGATACTCTGGCCTCTCATTCGCTTTTAATACGCGCCAGTGACATTGATGGTAATACGGTCGAAAAAACCCATACGATTTCATTGAATAATCTGTTTGGGGATAACAACGCGCCGACTGACCTTAGCAGTGGAATTGAGTTAAACACTGACAGCGGGAACAGCGCATACCTGCAAACCAGCGACGCCGGAGACATTCTGGGTGGGTTGACAGCACTGACGTTTGAGACGGTGTTTCAGGTCAGTGAAACGCGTGGCGATAATGTCTTGATTGATTATGGAACCACAGGTGTTGACAACGCCTTTTACTTCACGATCAAAGACTACGGCGACATGTTCGTCAACATAAACGGGCTGGCCGGTAGTTTTAGTGAATACGACTACAGTCAACTGTTGCTTGATGATCAGCGACACCATTTTGCACTAAGCTGGGACAGCACTAATGGCACTGTTGCTGTCTATATCGATGGTGAGCTAATAGAGTCAAAATCGGGATTCTTTAGCGGCGAGACCATCGCCGGGGGGCCGGGTGATGGTACGCTGTTGTTTGGCCAAAGTCAGAACACTACAAACAGCGCATTTGATCCGGACAAAGGGTTCAACGGCACAATCTACGATGTTCGACTGTGGGATGAAGTACGCAGTGCAGCAGAGATTTCGCTAAGCCGTCAGCAGAAATTTGATACCGGTACCCTGCCTGACGGGTTGATTGCCAACTGGCAGATGGACGGTTTCAATGGATCGAGCGAGGTTGTTGATGCGGTCAGTGCCAACAATCTTTCAATTGGGCAAGCCGTAACCTGGTTAACCAATTGGTCTAATGTAAGTGGTGGTGTTACAGCTACCGGCTCCACGCTTTTATTCGATGGCACTGGAATGACTGGATGGGGAGCGTCCCAGGCAAACTCGGTGTTGTTCAATACGCTCGGATACACCGACAACTATACATTGTCATTTACAGTTGATGATGTAACAGACTATGCGTTTGCGGTAGGACTGGGGATTGTGGAGACAGATGGCCGCCATGACGATATCGATCAGAGGATGTATTTTTATCCCGATAGTCATGGTGATGGTGTTCAGGTTCTGGAAAACGGAACCACCGCTAAGGTATATATGCTCTCATATACCGCTGGCGACGAATTCTCGTTTTATGTTAACGGAACTACCCTTGAGTACCAGCACAACGGCGTCACCTTCCATACAGAGACGATAGCCGCGAGCGAAACCTGGTACGTGGATACAGCGTTTCATGGTATTTCCGGTACAACCCTCGACCAATCTCCGTACTCTGTCAGTAATTTCTATTTGGCTTCCGGTAATGCCCCGGGCTTTAGCAGCAGCACACCGGTTGCTGATCTTCATATTATAGAAAATGCCAACAACGGTGAGCGTGTCGGCTATGTGATACCGGGGGTCACCGATACACCTGATGATATTGTCAGTGACGGAGGCTTTAATACTGTCCCGACAGGAGTCTATGCGTCGGTGCAAACCATTGGCGACTGGACGGTTGCGAACGGCAATATTGATATAAGCGGCGCGTGGGAGCGTGGTCGTCTGGGCGGTGAAGCGCTTGATCTGAACGGAAACTCGCTGGCGGGCACGGTAACACAATCGTTAACCACAGAGGCCGGGCGACAGTATCAGGTGATCTTTGCCTATAGCGGTAACTGGTTCGGTGGTGAATCGGTAAAAGATATCCGTGTTGGCGCTGCTGGTCAGTCTGCCGATTTTTCAGTCACACAACCCGACGATTGGTCCGCAAGTAATATGCTGTGGTCCGATCGATCGTTTACTTTTACCGCAGTCGGCGACTCCACCGGGTTATCATTTGCCTCGCTTGATGCCGATAGTGACCGTGGCCCGGTGATCACTGATGTTCGGGTGATCGAAATCCCGCAGGCGATCAGCACAATTCTGAGCAACGATTCGACACTTCAATACGATGCCGCGACCGGTAAATTCTATAGGGCGGTAAACTCCAGTGAAACACTGACCAATGCTATAACTGCAGCCCGGTCAACCGCGCTTAACGGTGTGTCCGGTCAATTAGTCACGATTGACTCCGCTTACGAGAATGCGCTCGTCATGGCAATGCAGCAATCGATTGGCGAGCTTTGGCTTGGAGCAACCGATGCGGCGGTCGAGGGTGACTGGCGCTGGCTTGAAGGTGTGAGCGACGGTGATCAATTCTGGAGTGGTGATGAAAACGGGTCGGCGGTGGCTGGCTATTATCAAAACTGGACGGCTTCGCTTGAACCTAATGACCTTGGTGGAGAAGACGCGGTAGTAATGATGGCCGATGGTACCTGGCGGGATTTCCCGGCGACTTCCACCGTCAGTTATGTCATCGAATGGGACGCCAGCGAAGTTCTGGCCGGTCACCAGTACAGCATAAGCAGTCAAAGCACTCCGTTGTTTACTATTGATTCAGTCAGTGGTGAAATCAGTCTTGCCGCGCCTGTTGCAGCGGACGCGTTTGCCAATCATGTGATGTGGCTGGATGCCTCTGATGCGTCGAGCGTGACTACCAGTGGTTCGGAAGTAACACTGGTCTCTGACAAATCATCAAGTGGAAACAATGCCGACATTGTTTCGGCGGGGCCGGACATCATAGCGGGCGCGATGAATGGTCTGGACGCATTGCAGTTCGGTGGTGGTGGCAGTCTGCGTGTTGTAGATGATGTCGATTTAAATCTGAGCGAGCACGATAAAAAATCAATAACGGCAGTATTGCAAACGTCCGCTGACATTACCACACGACAGGCCATCTACGAGCAAGGGTCGCTAACCGACGGATACAATTTTTATATTGATGATAGTAAATTGTATGTCGGCGCTTACTCTGAGACGAATGGCTGGGACGGTAGCTGGCTGTCGGCCGCGGTCACGACGAGCACCAGTTATGTTGCCTCACTAATACACGACAGCACCACCGGCGATTTATCGCTCTACTTGAATGGTGCTCTGATAGAGACATCGGACGCGCCAACCCCGGTGGCGACCCACTCGGAAAACATCGGTATAGGCCTTGCCGGAAACGATACTAAGTTTCACGATGGTGGTGTTACGGTCGCACAGGGGCATCTCTATAACGGATTGATCGGGGAACTTACCTACAATAACAGTGCACTTACCAGTGTCGAGGTAATCAATCTACATGCCCATTTAATGAGCAAATGGATCGGTACCCCGACATTGCCTGACTATGAGGTAGCAAGTTCGCACGATATCGATGTTACCGTCACTGATGCCGGGGGCAACAGCTACACCGGGACTATGACTATACAGGTCGATGACGCTCCCGAAGCATCCCATACTGTTCCGGCGGCTCAAACGATTAACGAAGATTCCTTTCTCACTTTCTCCAATGGCACTTCAACTGAAGTCAGTGTTACCGACACGATGAGTGAAACCGACGCAGATATGCGAGTCAATTTGTCTGTGAATGATGGCCTATTGAGTTTGTCGCAGACCACCGGGTTGTCTTTCATCGAAGGCGCTGATGGTAGCGGGTCCATGATCATCGATGGTACCGAGTCTGATCTCAACGCGGCACTCGACGGCATGACCTTTACCCCGACCGCTGATTTTTCCGGAGCTGTGACGCTGGAGCTGACCACAGCACAGATGCCGGACCTGGCAGGATTCTATACATTCGAGGATGGTGGATCGGACGATTCCAGTACCGGTTCAGTCCAGAATGGCGTGTTTGTCGGAAACGCCACCACCACCGTCGACGGCTTCAGAGGTGAAGTCCTGAGCCTCGACGGCGACGGCGACCATGTTGTTATCAGTGGTCTGTTCGGGGATCCAGCCGACGTAACGCTGGCTGCTTGGGTGAATCTGTCCGCCGTCGATACCTCTGGTGCGGAGGTCATCAGTCTTGGTAACAACGTGATGTTACGTGTGGATGGTGGGCCGGGGACGACAAACGATGGTGTTAGCGGTTACTTTTACAATGGTACAACCTGGCAAAGCACCACGAGCGCTGAATTTATTGCCGGAACCGGCTGGCATCATCTCACCTACACTGTCGATGATAATGCCAATAGGCAGAAAGTCTTCATTGACGGGGTGCTAGTCAATGAAACCAGCTTTACCGGGAGCATCGCCTACACGCAGGGGACTGACACGTTTCTGGGTACCCACGGCGATGAGCTGTCCGGTGTTGAGTTCGATGGTTTAATAGATGATGTGCGTATTTACAGTAGAGCGTTGTCTGCTGCTGAAATCGTGCAACTGGCGAGTGACAAAACGCAGGTCACCGACAGTGTCGCTATAACCGTCGAGGCAGTCAATGATCCGGCAACTTTTGATCTGGCGGATAGCATAGTGACTACGGGTCTTTCTGCCTATGCAACCGATACACAACCTGATGGGAAGATCCTGGTTGCCGGCACTTCCGGTACTGATCTGTCGGTTATGCGATACCAGGGCGGTGGCACTCTGGATTCAACCTTTGCGTCGTCCGGCATTTTTACGCTTAACACAAGTCTGCTTGATCGGGCAGAAGCGATACGTGTACAGAGCGATGGTAAAATTATCTTCGCGGGATCTGCGAACTCAGACTGGGTAGTCGGTCGATTAAATTCTGACGGCAGTCTGGACACCAGTTTCGACAGTAACGGCTATCGTGTAATAACAGACAACGACGCCAGTGGCATCAGCGGAATTGCTATTCAAAGTGATGGCAAAATCGTGCTGGCCGGCGCATCAGAAGCAGGCACCAATGACTTTATTCTGAGCAGGTTGAATTCTGATGGATCAACTGACACAGGATTTGGTACCGGTGGGTTTGTTGTTCGAGACCTGGGTGGTTCAACCGACTTCGGAGTCGACATTGCACTGCAGTCCGATGGAAAAATCGTCGCCTTGGGGACGCGTTTTGACACAGGTCAGAGCCGTTGGGAATCAGAAGTTCTACGCTATACCAGCGATGGGTCGATAGACACCTCATTCGGAAGCAGTGGCGTTGTCGATACTACGTTTTATTCTCCAACCGCCCCGCACGTTGAAATCGTTGTAAATGAGGATGATTCAATTGCCGTTGCCGGTGGGTTCGGGGATAACAACTATCTGATCAGGAAATACGATTCCAACGGAACACTGGACGCCGGCTTTGGCACCGGGGGAACTGCAACGGTAACGATTGCCGGCACCGATGAGGTTCATGGGTTTGCCACGCAAAGTGACGGCAAGTATCTGGTCGGTGGTGCCTATATCAATGGATTTGAGTTCTCAATGGTGGCGCGAATCAACACCGATGGCTCGCTTGATTCAACCTTTGGTGACAGCGGTGCGAAAATCGTCTTTGCTAACACAGTTAGCCATGATTCCGGTCAGGGCGGGCTGTCGGTCAATGCAGATGATTCTTTTCAATACGTTAGCGGTGATGGCACGTTGGTTCAGTTTACCAGTGCCGGCGAGTTTCATCAGCGCTTTGGTTCTATGGCCGGTTCTCTGGATGGCAACCCGAGTTTTATCGAAAACGGTGCTGCGGTGGTACTGGACGGGAATGTTCAGATTTTTGACCCCGAATTGAGTGCCCTGGATAATTTCACTGGAGCCACTTTGGCTCTGGAGCGCAACGGCGGTGTCAACAGCGATGATGTATTCGGTGCAACGGGTGGTCTGGTTTTTAATGCAGGAACGCTTGAGTTGGATGCAGCGGATATCGGCACCTATACCAACACCGGCGGTCAACTATTGCTTGCCTTTGCCAATAGTGCCAGTAACGAGCAAGTCAATGAGGTGATGCAGTCAATTACCTATGCCAATACAAGCCACCTGCCCCCTGCGTCTGTTCAGGTTGACTGGATTTTCAGCGACGGTAACACGGGTGATCAAGGTAGTGGCGGTGCATTATTGTTAACCGGTAGTACGACAGTGTCTATCACACCGGTTGACGCCAGTATTACTGTTTCTGCCAACAACCCGGATGCTCTGGGGCTGCATTCCCGGGCCAGCCAATCCCCTACCTCCGGAGATGCCACCTACCTATCACAAGCGGTAGCGCTAAACAATGATGGAAGTTATGTCGTCGTCTGGGCCGCTGACAGTGATGGTGATGATGAAGGCATCTATGCAAGAAGGTACGATGCTCTCGGTAACCCGTTAGATGCGGAAACACGAGTTAACACCACCACAAATGACCATCAGTCGTATGCCTCGGTCGCTATGGACGACACTGGCAACTACGTCGTTGTCTGGCAGGGAAAGGGATCGGGAGATACCGACGGTGTCTTCGGGCAGCGGTTTGATTCATCGGGTGTTGCTGTGGGTGCAGAGTTCCTGGTTAACACTACCTCTGCAGGGTCGCAAGCGTGGTCGTCAGTTGCCATGGCGGCTAACGGTGATTTTGTTGTTGTCTGGTCTGGAGAGGGTATCGGGGATGCCTCCGGCGTTTTCGCTCAGCGCTATAGTTCAGACGGGTTGGCTCAGGGCAGTGAGATTGCTATACCGACCACTGTATCCGGGTCGCAAGATTTTGCCGAAGTCAGCATGGACAGTGACGGTAACTTTGCTGTGACGTGGACCAGTTTTGGTCAGGACGGTGATCAGCAGGGAGTCTATGTAAGGCAATTCAGCGCGGATGGCACACCGCTAAGTGGTGAAATTCAAGTGGATACGGACACTGCAAATCGGCAATGGTTGTCGCAGGTTGATGTCAATGATTCCGGAGCGTTTGTGGTTGTGTGGGTCGACGCAGGTGATTCGAGCGTCATTCAGGCCCAGCGATATAACTCAGATGGCAGCCGCAATGGCGGCGAGATCCTGGTGAGCGATAGCCCTGATGTTACTGACAACTACCCCACCGTACAAACGCATAACGATGGAAGCTTTGTTGTTGCCTGGCAATCCCCGGACGATGACGACTACGGAATTTTTGCCCGACGGTTTGATTCATCCGGAGCACCGGTTGGCGGTTCGTTTATCGTCAACTCTACTACTGATGGTGGTCAGGAAAACCCGGCTATAGCATCGAACGACAGCGGGCAATTTGTCATCGCCTTTGAGGATTTGTCCGCCGGGACCGTCGAAGGCCGGGTGTATGGGCTTGCCACAACGGAAGGCGGTGGCACGGCGTCGGTTGATGTTGTTCTTGATGCTGCGCCAACTGCCGACGTAACAATTGCGGTCTCGATGCCTGACGGCACCGAGGGGTCTTTGTCGACTGCTCTGCTGACATTTACCCCCGCCAATTGGAACACGCCACAGACGGTTGTTATTACCGGACTTGACGATGCGCTAAACGATGGCAACACTCAGCATCTATTGGTGTTTGATGCGGCGTCCAGTACGGATCTGAACTACCACAGTCTTAAGCCGGATGATCTCGTCGTAGGTAATCTGGACAACGATCCGTTTCTGGACCTGGACGTTGATGATTCGGTCGGCAGTGGTGTTGACTACTCCGTAACCTACATTGAGAACACGGTACCGATCCTGATTGCCGATTCTGACGCAGCGCTCAGCGATCCTGATAGCAGTACCCTCGATTCCCTTGTTGTGACGATCACCAACCTGCTCGACGGCGCCAATGAAATTGTAGCGGCTGATACCTCAGGCACCAGCATTACAGCATCCTTCAATGCTGGCGTATTAACACTGTCTGGCACAGATACTATTGCCAATTATCAAAAAACGCTGCGGACGGTCACTTACCAGAACACGGCTGGCGAGCCAGACAAGACCGACCGGAGTATTACGTTTGTCTCCAGTGATGGAGCAAACACGAACGAAGTCGCCACCACCCTACTCAGTATAGAGAACTCGGCTGATCTGTCGGTGACTGCACCGGGAGCAGCCACGACCAATGAAGACACCGTGTTTGTGTACTCCGGGGCGAATGTGATTTCGGTTGATGACGGCCTGACACCCGATAACCGGCTGCAAGTGTCTCTGTCAGTTGCCAACGGAGTGCTTACTCTTAATGGTCTGGTCGGTATCACGGTTGTTGAAGGGGCCGATGGCAGCAACAGTATGGTACTCGAAGGACTGAAAAGTGATCTAAATACCGCACTTGACGGAATCACTTTCACGCCGTCTGCCAACTATCACGGTGCAGATACACTAAGCATCACTATGGCGGTCGCGGGCGATTTAAAGGGCCACTACAGTTTTGACTCAGGTACTGTTAGTGGTTTAGTGGTTCGCGATCAATCTGCGGGTACGACTCAAAACGCTACCCTCACCGGTAATGCCTTGATTGATAACGACGTGGTACGTGGCAATGTACTAAGTCTTGACGGAGATGGCGATTATCTTCAGATCAGTGACCATTTTGATGGTCCGGCCAGTATTACGCTGGCGGCATGGATCAACGCCAGTGATAGCAGCAAGGGAGAGCTCATCAGTCTTGGTAATAACATTGCTCTGCGGATCAACGAGAGCAATACCCCGGGTTTGAAGGTTTTCTGGTATAACGGTGCAGCCTATAATAATGTCTTGTATACCAGCGTAGACTTCAGCGCAGCTGGTTGGACACACGTGGCAGCGACATTCGATGATGTTGGCGATTCAGTGGCTCTATACATCAATGGTGTCGTCGTCGCGACCACAACGACCGCTGATTCTATCAGCTATTCAATTTCCAATGACACCTACATAGGGCGAAACGGTAGCGGTGACGCTGCTCAGGATTTCCACGGATTGATCGACGATGTACGGGTTTACGCTCGCGCGCTGTCGGCGGCAGAAATCGCGGCAATTGCAGTGGGTCAAACCAGTGTATCAACCACGGTTGCGATCACAGTCAATTCACAAAACGATGCGCCGTCCTTTGGTGTCGGTGCGGGGATCAGCAACGAGGATCTGGCGGGGAATAATGCCAACGAAGTAGCCGAAGACATAATCGCCCTGGCAGATGGAAGTAGCATCACGGCTGGAAGCGTATCGGTTAACGGCAATCGAGCATGGTCAGTTGTGAAGTGGACGGCAGATGGCAGTCTCGATACCAGCTTCGGAACGGGTGGTGTTTATATCAATGAGTTTGCGGCTGGCAACGACTACGCATTTTCGGTAGCCGAACAGGCCGATGGGAAGCTGGTGATCGGTGGTTACTCAATAACCACAGACCGGGACTATACCGTTGTACGGTTAAACGCGGATGGAAGTCCCGATGCAGATTTCGGTAGTGCAGGTGTCGCGACGGTTGATATCGGTGCGTTCGACAATGGATACGACATCGCTATTCAAGCGGATGGCAATATCCTTATAACCGGGAGGAGCAGCACAGACCCGGACATTCAAGTGGCTCGACTGAGTGGCGCAGATGGAAGTCTGGACAACACCTTCGGTGCCGGTGGTATTGCGACCGTTGACCTGGGTGGGAATGAGGGCGTTCTGTCAATCGCTGTCGATGGCTCAGGTCGTATTGCGTTGGCAGGCAACCGCGATAACGAGGCTTTTGTTGCAAGGTTGACGTCATCCGGTTCACTGGATCTATCGTTCAACGGTACTGGATACATCACCACTTTGTTCAATGGAACTTATGATCACGCCGAACAGATCATTGTGCAGAATGATGGCCGTTATGTTGTTGTGGGGGGCTCGCCGGATTACTCATTGGCACCGGGGCAACAGCAAGCAATTGGGATTGCCAGGTATACATCGACGGGGGCACTGGACACCGGTTTTGGTGACAATGGTTTCATTCGACAGGTAATCAGCGGTGACAATAGCTATTCGCTTGGGTGGGATATCACTCAGCAGTCTGATGGCAGGCTTGTTGTTGTGGGAGCGGCGACACCTGCCAGCCAGGGTGAAGGGGTTGTTTTACGCTATAACACGGATGGTACACTGGATGCCGGTTTTGGCGACAATGGAGTAGTGCTAGCGCCGCGCGGCTACGATTGGCAGGAAAACCACGGTGTCGCTGTGGCCCCGGACGGTAAAATTCTGGTTGCCGGGTACGGCGCTTACCGAGGTTATGGTGACTTCGATACCACAGTCTGGCGGTATGACAGCACTGGTACTCTGATCGCGGGTGAAGGATCAGGACGCGTAAACGATTCCCCCATGTTTGTCGAGGGTGGCGCGGCGGTAATTCTGGACACTGACGTCTTTGTGTTTGACGCTGAACTCAGTCCCGTTGATAACTACAATGGCAGCACGCTGACTCTGGTCCGCAGTGGCGGTGCCAGCGTCGATGATGTTTTCAGCGCCACCGGGCTGTTAGGCACGCTGACTGAAAGTGGTAGCTTGGTCTACGATGGTACAATGATCGGCACCGTGACGACCAACAGCGGCGGCTCACTGGTGCTGTCTTTTAACGGGTCGGCCTCCAACGGTCTGGTTAACTACGCCCTTCGCAGCATTGCCTACAGTAACAGCAACGATTTACCACCGGCCAGTGTGCAGATCGACTGGTTGTTTAGTGACGGCGGTGACAGCGTGCAAACGCAAGGTGGATCTGCGCAGTTAGCTACCGGTATCACGACTGTTAGTATCACCGACATTGATGAACCCGCAGTCCTGACTGTTCCAACTGCCCGATCAGTGAACGAAGATACAACACTGATCTTCTCTGTTGCCGGCGCTAACGCGGTCGTTATAGAAAGCGGTAGTAACAATGACCCCGTTGTGACGGCCACTTTGTCGGTAGGCAACGGTACGCTGACGCTGGGCACGACGACTGATATCACATTCCTGGATGGTACCGGTGATGGTGAAGGAACTATCACGTTTTCAGGAAAAGAGTCGGTGATCAATACTGCACTTGATGGTTTGGCGTTTACTGGTATTCCGGATTATAACGGGGGTGACACGTTGACCGTGTCGACCGGCTCATCTGCCGCAACAGAGACCAATCTCTACGCGCGATTCACTTTCGTCAATGGTTCACTGGATGATGTAACCGCTAATAACTACAATGGCACTGCCAAGGGTAACCCTGCCCTCATTAATGATGCTGAACGTGGCGACGTGCTGGCGTTTGACGGTGATGACCGGGTTGATGTTGCAGGTGCCGTAGCCGGTTTAGGCGATCAGGTTTCTTTTTCCGCCTGGGTGAATCTGGATGCGGGCCAACAGGAGAACGTACTACTTTCTATCGGTGACGAATTCTACGTCACCCTTGATCGTAGCGATGCAAGCTACTCGATGGCCATTCATGCCAGGGGACTAACATCGAACAACCTGAGTTTAGTAAACAACATAGCGGGTGAAGGCTGGAATCACGTAGCTGCGACCCTGAATGACACAACCAACGAGTTATATCTGTATCTCAATGGCGAACTGATCACCAACACAGCAAATGACTTTGGTGATATTGACTGGAGTATTGCTTCATCGCCCAATATTACTATTGGTTCAAAGTCTGATGGTTCTGATGCGTTAACGGGTAGCGTCGACGATGTTCGTGTGTATAGCACCGAACTGACCCGATCTGAAATCATCGCTATTATGGGGGATAACGGCTACGCCAGTGAAACAGTGTCTATAACCATTGATGCCGTTAACGATACGCCTGCTGTGACGGCACCGGTTTCGGCATACACCTATACCGAGCAAAGTACGCTGAACATCCATGGCAGTGGTTTTTCTGTTTCGGATGCGGACGATAACGGTGGTATGTTCAGCGCAACACTTGAGGTAGGTGAAGGCCGGCTTCTGATCAGCGTAGGCGATTCCGGCGTTACTGTGATTTCCGGAGATGGTTTTACCTCGGGCAACGGCACAGATACCGTTAGCTTCTCGGGGACCAAGGCACAAATCAATGCGTTGCTGTCCGGGGGCGGCACCGGGACAATTGTCTATCAACACGATCAGGCAGCGATCAGCGATGTGCCCTCGTCATCAACCGGCATCACGCTAACCGTTAACGATCACGGCAATACCGGCGCTGACCCGGGCAGCAGCGGGGATGGCACCAGCGAGGCGGATGCCGCAGTGCAGACCATCACTATAACAGCGGTAAACGATGGCCCGTTGTTGCGTGGTACCGAACTGGTCAGCAATGGTGAGTTTGCAACTGATTTGTCGGCCTGGTCTGCAAGCGGGCAAGTTGCCCATACCACGGGCCAGGTAAGGTTTGGTGCGGGTGATGTTGCCGGACCACATACGCTATCGCAAACAATAGCCACTGTGCCGGGACGGGTCTATACGGTTGAATTTGACTACCGTGACGACAACGCCTGGAACCAGCAGCTTCAGTTGACCGTCGACGGTGCCGCGAATCTATTGACGACCGAGCCAATAGTGACAGATACGGATGACGCTTCGTTTGTTCGGTATCGCTACCTGTTTTCTGCGGATTCAGCGACCACCACACTGACTTTCACTGACACTTCGGACGATGCCGGATCATTAAGTGCCGAAAGCGGTGGCGTTGACGGGTATCTGGATAATATATCGGTTCGACAGTCTAACGGGCTGTTAAACGATGTCAGCTTTGCCGAAGGCGGAAGCCCGGTTGTGCTTAACAGCGCACTGGAGATAGTCGACCCGGAACTCTCAGACGGCGACAATTTTGCCGGTGCCACGCTGTCGCTTGTGCGCGATGGCGGTGCGAGTTCATTCGATAGATTTTCTGCGGTGGCGGCGGGTACCTTGTCCGCACTCACCGAGGGGGCAGCTTTCAGTGTTGGTGGTACATCCATCGGTACGGTCACTACTAATAGCGGTGGTACGTTGCTGTTGACCTTCAATGCCAATGCAAGCAATGCGCTGCTCAATTCTGCCGTGCAGCAAATTGCCTATAGCAACAGCAACGAAAACCCGGATTCAAGCATCGTTATCAACTGGATTATTAATGACGGCAACTCAGGCGCACAGGGCTCCGGCGCAGCGCAGTCAATCGGTAGTACGCAGGTCAGTATCACCGGCACCAACGATGTCCCGGTGATCAACAACCTCAGTGGTGATACATTAAGCTACGATGAAGGCGACAATGCTGTTGTTGTCGATCAAGGGACGGCGGCGGTTCTAAGTGATGTAGACTCTTTCGATTTTGCTGGTGGCAACCTCACCGTCACCAGCAACACGACAGGTGACAACAGCGAAGATCAGTTATCGATCAGACACCGGGGCAGCAGCGCAGGCGAGATCGGGTTCGACGGTAGTAATGTGAGTTATCAGGGGGTGTTGATCGGGTCTGCCACCGGGGGCAGTAACGGCGCAGATCTGGTGATAGCATTGAACGCGAATGCCGATGCAACAAGTGTCACTGCGTTGGTCCAGGGTATTACCTACCAGAACAACGACACAGGCAACCCGACCGAAGATTCCAGAACTGTGTCGTTCACCGTGAATGATGGCGATGGTGGTACCAGTGCCGGCAACGATGTCACGATCCTTGTCAGTCGTGTCAATGATAGTCCGATCAACAACCTGCAGACGAGTCAGTCGGTTAATGAAGATACCGCGCTGGTGTTTTCCACCGGCAATGGCAATGCCCTGGTGGTAAGCGATGTGGACGCGGGCGGCAGTGATATCCGGGTATCATTGACGGTCACCAATGGGGTGTTCAATCTTGCAGGGACCAGCGGTCTTACCTCGGTGGTGGGTGATGGCACGTCTTCAGTGATCATTGAAGGTCCGGGGGCTGCAATCGTCGTGGCGCTTGACGGGTCGTCGTTTGACCCGGACAGCGACTTCAGCGGTGCTGCCTCACTTGCCATGGTCTCTGACGATCTGGGTAATACCGGTAGTGGCGGTGCACAAGCAGACACTGATGTGATGATAATCACTGTTAATCCCGTCAACGATGATCCCGCCAACGAAAATGCCGCGTCATTTCCCACCGACATCACTGTGACAGAGGATGTTTTGAGTGATTTGGATCTATCCTCACTTACCCTTCAGGATGTTGATGATAACGGTGGAAATCTGCAACTCACGCTAACAACATCCAATGGTGGAAATCTCACAGCGCTCAGCGCAGGTGGTGTTACGGTTACTGGCAGTGGCAGCAGTGCTCTGACGCTGAGCGGTAGCAAAAGCCACCTTAATGCTTTCCTCGATGTTACAGAGAGCATCAGATATCGGCATGCAACTGCAGATACCAACGGTGATGATGCCGACACCGTTGGCGTTGCTATCAACGATAATGGCAACACCGGTTCAGGTGGTGGCACCGATATTGATCTTGGCACAGTCAACATCGATATCACGGTGGTTAACGATGCGCCGATGCTGGACAACAGCGGGGCACCGTCCCTGCCCTCGATCACTGAGGATGACGTCGGCAACACCGGTATCACTGTGGCCGATCTACTGGCAACCGGTGCAGGTGGTGATCCGGTTACCGATGTTGATGCAGACCCGCAAGGCATCGCGATTTCCGAACGCAACAATGGCCGCGGGATCTGGGAGTTTTCGGTTAACGGTGGCACCACCTGGAGTTCCGTTGGTACTGTATCGGAAACATCGGCGCTGCTATTGCGAGCGACTGATCTGATTAGATTCAACCCCGACGGCGAAAATGCGCCGGTCACCAACCCGACGTTTGACTTCCGTGCATGGGATCAATCGACTGCAACAGCAGGCGCAAAAGTCGATGTCACTGTTAGTGGCGGCTCGGCCGCTTTCAGTGCAGCGCTTGAAACCGCATCTGTGCTGGTTACGGATATAAATGACGCCCCGGTGCTGGATAACAGCGCGACAATCACCCTGGATGTCCAGACTGAGGATGCCGGTGGCCCTGCCGGTGTTGTTGGAACCGTGATTACCGATCTCGCGTCCATCGGTGGCAATGTGAGTGAAGTGGATGCCAGCGCGCAAACGGGCATTGCCGTGATCGCCGCAGACAACAGCGACGGGGTCTGGTGGTTCACAACAGACAGTGGCTTGACCTGGAACCTGCTTGGTGATGTCAGTGACGCATCTGCGAGGGTGCTGAACGCCAACAGCAATACGCGACTTTATTTTGAACCGCAAACCGATTTCAGTGGCACTGTCACTGATGCGATCACTTACCGTGCATGGGACCGTAGCGAAGGGGCAAACGGTTCACTGCAGGACACAAGCATTAACGGCGGGATCAGTGCCTATTCCAGTGCTGTTGAAATCGCTGATATCACGGTTGCCGCTATAAGTGACCGCCCGCAACTGGTCGGCGACAGTATCGTCACTAACGGGCAATTTGACTCAGCGCTGACCGGTTGGGCTGCAACCGGCAATGTTGATCACGACGGTTCACAGGTCAGGTTCGGTCAGATCGGTGGAGCGAATGGCGCATTGTCGCAGACGCTGACCACCGTTGCTGGGGAGCCCTATATCGTATCGTTCAGCTATGGCGACGCCAGTGCCACCCGGTCTCAGTCGCTGGATGTCAGCGTTGTCGGTGGTGCAACACTTGTGGACGTCAGTTTAACTACCGGGGTTGCCGACAATACGCTGCAGAACTACCAATACACCTTTGTCGCAGATGCCACTGCGACCACGATATCTTTTACTGATACATCAGACGATCACTCGGGTGTGCGTGGTTACCTGGATAACGTGACCGTGGTTACCGATGCCACGCCCAACCCTGTGATCAATTACACTGAGGGTGACGGGGCGATAGTCATTGACAATACTCTGGTCATCAGGGATGTCGACAGTGCAAATATAGATTCAGCGGTGATTGCGATCCCGGTAAATTACACACCCGGTGAAGATGAACTTGCGTTTGCCGATCAAAATGGCATCAGCGGCAGCTGGGATGCAGGTAGTGGTGCGCTCAGTCTGACTGGTGCAAGCACGCTGGCTAACTATGAGGCGGCCCTGCGCAGTGTTACCTTTGAGAATGCCAGCGATGACCCATCCGCACTGATACGCACGGTATCCTTTACGGTCAGTGATGGTGACAACGATAGCAATACGCAGACTCGCGACATCAGCGTCGGCACTATTAATGATGCACCTGTTATCGCTGTTACTCCGTACTCGCCAACGTTCACGGAGAACGGCGGTCCGGTTGGGTTGTTTCATACCGCATCGGTCAATCTGACTGAAGTCGCTGACCGGGTTGACCGGATAGTTCTGACCGTGGACGGCATCGTCGACGGTGCTTCTGAGCGGATTCAGGTGGATGGAACCCATGTTGAGCTCACCCACTTAAACAGTGAAACTTCGCTGAATCAGGCGTACGCGGTTTCTGTCAGCGTCACAGGGTCAGTCGCGACACTAACCATAGACAAAACCGGCGGGATTTCAGCCGCAAACGCTGTGACATTGCTCAACACTTTAACGTATAGCTATACAGGTGATCTGGTCATCAGCGGCACGCGCACCGTGACTTTGGTGTCGCTTAGCGATGATGGCGGCGGAACCGACACTGACAACAACGGCACAGTTTCAACCGTCACCGTTGATGGAACCAATGACGACCCGACTAATAACGGCTCTCTGTCAGGTGATATAACGGTTACCGAAGATCTTGCAGGCGTTGTGGATTTTTCAGCGGTAGACTTCAGCGACGCTGATGCTGATGCGGGCGTGCTCACGGTATCGCTTTCAACCGCAAGCGGTGGTCAGCTATCGGCTGCGCCAGTAACAGACATCACAATTGGTGGTGCGTCTGATGCGATAACCGTCACCGGCACACTGACTGATCTCAATAACTATTTTAACAACACGGGCAATCTACAGTATATCCACGGCACTGAACACACCTTCGGCGACGATGCCGACACTATAACCGTCGTTATTAGTGACAACGGCAACACCGGTGCAGGCGGCGGTGGTGACCAGGCGCTTGGGATTGTCAATGTTGATATCAACGCGGTCAATGACGCACCGGTTAACACGGTTCCCGGTACTCAGACAATCACTGAAGACACCCCGACTGCGATCAGCGGCTTGGCGGTCAACGATGTCGATGCGGCGGGCGGTATCATTGCCACGCAACTTCAAGTGGGTTCCGGGGTGCTTGATGTTGTCCTCGCAGGTGCGGCAACGATAAGTGCCGGGGCTGATGGCACTGGTAGTCTGACCGTTCAGGGGTCGGTGACTGACATCAATGCCACACTGGCCTCGCTGAGCTACCTGGGCGCTCAGAACTTCCACGGGATCAATGCGGATATATTAACCGTTACTACAAGCGATCTTGGCAACACCGGAGGTGGTGGTGTCCGGTCGGATGTCGACACGGTGGCGATCGATATCACTGCGGTAAACGATGCTCCTGTGACATCATCAATTGAAGGTGCCGCCCGGGTCTATACCGAAAACGACGGTGCCGTGGTGATTAGCCCGGGCATTGCATTGACCGACGTTGATGATAGCCATGTAGAATCGGCAACGATCCGGATCCTTTCCAATTACCGCAGTGCTGAGGACTCCCTGGCGTTTACTGATACCGCCACCATCAGCAGCGACTTTAACGTGGTGACCGGTGTGCTGACATTGACCGGGACCGATACGGTGGCCGCCTATCAGTCAGCGCTTCGATCATTAACGTATGAAAACTCTGCAGACAACCCATCCGGCTTAACGCGTACCGTGGCCGTTACTGTGAACGATGGTGACGTCGATTCACTAGCAGTGACCCGTAGCATTGAGGTGTTACCGGTTAATGATGCACCGTCGGCAAACGCCATTGAGCCGTCGGTGATTCATCGTACCGAAAACGACGCCCCGCAGACGATAAGCTCGACGCTGTCGCTGGCAGATCTCGATGATACACACCTGAGCTCAGCGACCGTGGCGATCACGGCTAATTACTCGCCTGCCGGGGATGTGCTGGCATTTAGCGATACAGCCACCCTGACCGGTAGTTTCGATGCCTTGACCGGTGTTCTGTCACTGAGTGGCCGTGACACTCTGGCAGCGTATGAAGCGGCACTGCGCTCGGTAACTTATCACAACACCAATGATGATCCTGAGGCCTCGCTACGGACGGTGAGCTTTTCGGTGAATGACGGTTTAGCTGATTCGGTGGCAGTCGCGCGGCTCATATCGATAACGGCTGTTAATGATCAACCGGTTGCATCGGGGCTTGAAAGCGAAGCGCTGATCTATAATGAGAATGACGGTGTGGTCGCAGTGACCGCAGCGCTTAGCCTGGACGATCCCGATGACCTGTTATTGCAACGCGCTGTCATCACGATAACCGATAATTTTGTGGCCGGCGAAGATCAACTGACCTTCATCGATACCCCCACGATCAGCAGTACCTGGGATTCACTGACTGGTACGCTAACCCTGACCGGATCCGACACCGTGGCAGCCTATCAGGCAGCCCTGCGTAATGTGTCTTATGAGAACACCAGTGATAACCTTACTGCCCTGCCCCGTACTGTGGCATTTCGCGTCAATGATGGTGATACTGATTCTGCAACAGTCAGTCGTACTATAACTGTCAATGCGATTAATGATGCCCCGGTGCTGAGTGCCATCGAGGTGGCGGGCATTGCCTATACAGAGAACGCCGGTGAGGTTGCTCTGAGCACTACCCTGACGCTGAATGACCTCGACGATACACTTCTGGAATCGGCTCGGGTGCAGGTGACTGGCAACTACATTGCCGGTGAGGATCGACTGAGCTTTACTGATACGCCGCTGATCACCGGTACCTGGGATGCGGTGACCGGCACACTCAGTCTGACTGGCCCGGCCACTACGGCGGACTACCAAAGTGCCCTGCACACGGTGGTCTATAGCAACAGTAGCAACGACCCCGCGACAGTCGACCGCACCTTGAGTGTGTCGGTAAATGACGGTGAGTACGACTCCAATACGTTGACCAGAGTGGTCAACCTGGGTGCTATCAATGACGCACCCGTGCAGGCGAACATCGAACCGGCCGCACTGCTATACCGCGAGAACGACGGACCTGTGGTTATTACCTCATCTGTGACCGTAACTGATCTTGACAACACGTCACTGGCCTCGGCCCGTATTGCGATTACTGATCACTACAGCCCTGCGGAAGATAGACTTGCGTTTAATGATACGGCGACCATTACCTCTGTCTGGGATGCCTTGCACGGGGAGTTGGTGTTAACCGGTAGCGATTCGCTGCTCGCCTATCAAAATGCGATTCGTTCGGTAACCTATGAAAACGTAAGTAATGACCCTGTCACGATCCCGCGCACCGTCAGTATCACGGCTAGTGATGGCGCACTCGACACAAACACCCAGACCCGGGAGATCATCGTCGCAGCGGTCAACGATGAGCCGTCCGGCACAGATAAAACCATTGTCATCAATGAGGATGAGCCCGTTACTGTCACCGCAGCCGATTTCGGTTTCAGTGATTCACTGGATGACGATCAACTGCAGTCGGTACGCATCAACAGCCTGCCACTGACCGGTATGCTGACCGCCGATGGTGTAGCGGTATCGGTTGGTACCAACCTGACCGGCGCACAGCTGGCGGCCGGCGCGCTGGTCTATACGCCACCGCTAAATGACAGCGGCCAGGGTTATGCCGGTTTCAGTTTTCAGGTACGTGACAATGCTGGTTCTGAAGACGGCGGCCGTGATCTGGATGCTACCCCTAATACGATAACCTTCGATGTGCTGCCGGTCAGTGATGCCCCGCTAGGCACAGATAACCGCCTTAGCCAACTGGAAGATTCCACCAATGTGCTGAACGTCAGTGACTTCGGTTTTTTGGATCCAGCAGACAACGAGGCATTCACATCGGTGATCATCGACCAAGTACCTTCCGCTGGGGCGTTGACCCTGGACGGGGTTCAGGTGGTTGCGGGACAGGTTATTCTTACGACCGACATTGCCGTCGGGTTGCTGAGTTTCACCCCCGGACCGCATGAATATGGTCAGCGTTACGCAGAGATTCTTTTCCGTGTTCAGGACAGTGGTGTCAACGGCGGCCTGACGACGGCTGAGGTGCCAAACCTGTTGTCGTTGGAAGTGATTCCGGTTAACGACGCTCCGTCGGGCCGCAACATCACCCTGCAAACCTTCGAAGACACGACTCACGTGTTTGATCGAGCAGAATTTGGCTTTACCGACAATGAAGATTCGGGTTTGCATGTGTTTGAGCAAATCACTATTGTCTCGCTGCCGGAGATCGGGACATTGACGGTCTCCGGCACAGAGGCATTTGTCGGACAACAAGTGCCAGTGTCTATAATTGATGCTGACCTGCTGATCTATACCCCGCCACTCGACCAGACAGGTATCGGCTATAAAGGATTTGGATTTCAGGTACACGACAGCGGTGGTACCGAAAACGGTGGTGTCGATATAGACCCGACAGTAAATCTAATCAGCTTTGATCTGCCCGGGGTCAATGATCCACCGCGGCTTATCTCGCAGGGCGCCACTGTGGACGAAGGAGCCGAGCTGATATTCACCGATAGCATGTTGTTTGGTTCTGATGCTGATGATCCGCAGCCACATGAGCTTACCCTGACGGTCACAGCCCTGCCCGCCCATGGTGAGTTGCGCCTTACCGGCACTGCATTGTCAGTCGGCGATCAGTTTACCTTGCAGGATATCGAAGGGCTTGCGGTAAGTTACCTGCACGATGGCTCAGAGACATCGCAGGATCGTTTCGGCGTCAGTCTGGCAGATGGCGGTGAGGATGGTGCTCAGCCGGCCACAGGTGATTTTGAGCTGATAATAAATGAGGTGATAGATCCAGCACCGGTGCTTGAAAATGAAACGCTCGAGCTACCCTTCGGCAAGCGCTTTGACTCAAGCGAGGGGGATCTCCTGGACTCGGGCTACATCAGCCTGAATAAAGACAGTCTGCTCGACAACACGGTGTTTATGGTTGAGGTTGTTGAACCACCCGAGTATGGCCAGGTTGCACTAAACAGTGACGGCACTTTCACCTACGTCCACGATGGCTCCCGCCGTCTGCAGGATGAATTCAGCTACCGTGTGACCAACGAAGATGGTATTTCTGCCGTAGCTACAGTGACAATAACTATAGAGCCCCCGATTGAATCGGCCTTCACCGCATCGCCAAACGAGCCACCGGCGCAGCCAATCATTCCAGAGGCCGAGACAGAACCCAAAACCGAAACCAACACCAACACTGAAGCCGAACCCGAACCCGAAACACAGTCTGTAGATGAATCCGAATCTGAATCTGAAGCCCTCATGGAAGAGGCTGCGTCTGAGGAAACAAGTCGCAGCAACACTTCCGGGTTGGCTCCCGGGCAGTCGTTGTTTGGTTTCGCGGAAGGAATCAATGCTGAGCAAGATGCCAGAGCGCTGACCGATGCGGTGAGTTACATCAGAGACAGTGGCAGCGAGATTTACGATGTGACTGATCTACAGGCAACCGCCCATTACCATACGCTGAGTCAGCAACGAGCCGGTGTGTCGTTGTTCACGCTGACCGCAGAGGGGCTTAGCATCATCACCGGGGCATCCCTGGATCTAGTCTTTGACGTCAGTCCTCTCACTCCAAGGGAGGCAGCTTCCAATGAGATTTTCCAGAAGGGGCTGGTCAAGCTGGAAGATGACTTCGATAATCTGGGCAAAAAAGACCACATGCGCTATCGATTGGCTGAAGACGCCGTGTTCAGTGTTTCACTCAGCGTTACCGTCGGTGCTTTGACGTGGGCGCTTCGTGGCGGCGCGTTGTTCACAAGTTTAATGGCAGCCAGCCCCATCTGGGCCAGTGTTGATCCTACCCGGATCTATACCGCGGGCGACAGAAAAAGTGACCATAAAAAAGATGACAGCAAAGTTGAAACGATCTTCGATTAATCAGCTTTGCTGATACGGCGCTCGCTGTCAGTGCCGGGTCACAGCGGTGGTAGGCTGGCGGCGGTCGGTATAGAATATTTGCTCCTTCCCCGATTACGTCAGTGGCCTGTGTTTTTGGCAGTGTCCTAATAAAAATTCCCGATGGTGAATCCGTCGGGAATCATTCTATCTCGTCTTACTCAAAGGAGCTTCCCTATGAGTGGTGATGATGACATGGAATCACCAGCGTCTAACAGGGCCACCGATTCCGTTGGGAATGAACGGTTTGAACGTGGGCCGAGGTCTTCCCGGCAGCCACTTCCTTGGCAAGACTTGTTCGGCGCGGTCTATCG